>CAKVCR010000002.1 GCA_934725835.1 uncultured Odoribacter sp. | reverse complement strand
GGGGGTCGGAACGCCCCGGACAGCTCACGCCGCCCCGGACAACCAACACCGCAAAGGGGGTCGGAACGCCCCGGACAGCTCACGCCGCCCCGGACAACCAACACCGCAAAGGGGGTCGGAACGCCCCGGACATTTTGGAAAAGAAAAAAAGCGGGGGCAAATAGCCCCCGCCGTGAAAAGCGGATTATTTCACATATTTTTCCAAAAGCTCAGCGGGAAAACGTGCCGCCGCTTTACGTCTGATTTCAGTACAGGCACCCTTTACGGAATTTTCAGATATGCCCATGTAGGTCGCGATAGCTTTGTTACCATAGCCGGATTGTTTGAGCGTGAGGATTTGCGCTTGCTTTGCGGTTAGATTCAGACTTGCAACCATAGATTCATAGCGGTCTACGGTCTCCCGCTCCACACTGTACAAGGTACAGGCACCGTTAAAGTCTACGACATAACCCCCTAGGTCGGCATATTTTGGCAACCGCTTGTAAATGGTAGTTTCTTCTCCCGTCACGGGGTCGGTGGTGATTTCGTCAAGATAGCTGTACCCGTTCCGGGGGTCGGTGGCTCCCGCTCTGGACTCCATGACATACCGCCGAACGACCTTGTAAATCTCACGAATAGGGGACGTTTCAACCTCTTCCCAACCATTCACGGATTGTTCGGTCTTAATCCAAACTTTGCGGGACAAACGGCGGACGGTATACGGACGGGATAGGTCAACCCCCGCCCCCGGTTCACGTTCTGTTTGTTTTGCCGTTTCTTCCAGAATCGCAACGACCGCCACGTTCACAAAATCGACCCCGTCCCCCAACTGTACAGACGATAGACGGTCAAGGGCAACGGCGCAACCGGGGTCGACCTTGACCCGTTTATAGTCGCCGTCCGCCGTAACGGTTGCGGTATATGCGTTCATGCTTGCGTGGTGTAGTGTGTCCAGTTCATGCAGGTCGCGCCCCAACTCCCGCCGGAGTTGTTCCAATGTGGAGTTGTACCCCGTATTCAGGCACTTTTTAATGACGGAATAAGCGACCATTTTTGCAAGGGGGGCGGGGTCTCCCGTCCGGCTGTACTCTTGCATAACCTTTTCCCATGCGTTCACATTGTTTTCTTTGTTCTCCATGTTGTCTCCGTGACTTTTCCGGGGTAAAGTCTAACCGCCAAACTAACCGCCCATGTAGGGCCGTCATGTGTATTCTACTACTTACATTTTTGATTGTCAACTACTATTTTCACCTACACCGCAAAGGGGGTCGGAATTATTGCATTATTTACAATGTGCGCTGTCAGGCCGTCAGAGGCTTTCTAAGCGGCTTTTTTGTCGGTGGTATGTTTTTATGTCCGTGGGTTGTTTGTCTGTTTTGGCGTTTAATCAAAAGGACACGGATAAATAATGAATAGTATGTGTTATTGTATGTAACTTGTAACTTTTTGATTGATTATCAATTATAATCGAATGGTTGTTTGCATATTATAGCCGTGAAAAGTTTGTAGTTTGTCCAGAAATAGGAAGTGTTCGTTTGTTCGTCTTTGTCGTGCGGTCAATTTTGTGGTGTATGCGTTGCGTGTTGCATATTATTCATTCATATTGAATATTTTGTGTATATCGAATGAATGGTCGGGAATTGGTTTAGAACGTCGTACAAATGTACGATAATAGGTCGTTGCTGTCCGTCCGTCATGTGGTGCGGTGTGCGGTATGGGTGCGGTGCGTCCGGGGTATATGGGTGCGGTGGTGGTGCGTGGTGCGTCCGTGGTGGTGGTGTACGCCGTCCGGCTATGTCATCTTTTCACACAAGGGGACATTCATAGACCGGGGGCGGTTATGGGATTTTCAAGGGGTGCCGTTTTCTGGTATCTGTAAAGTCGGTTCATCTCCCACATACACTTCCAAAAATCATCTTCTCCTCTTCCCTGCTCACTGTCCAATCCAGACCACGTTATTTTCTCGATAACGACCGTAGATCTTTTCCAGAAAACAAGCGCACGCATAAATATGCAATATCTCAAAACACGATAACGACCGATCTGGATGTATTATTTCGTACATACTTTATTTACAAGTGAAAAACTTGACATTTTTGCCTTCTGTCCTTATACTAGCTTCAAGATGATTTTATTAACTGCTTCGGCAGTTATTTCTTTCACTGTATCAAGTATATTATATTATTTGTTTTGTCTCTGTTTTTGTCTTCTTTGTTTTGAACGTGTTGGTCGTTCCAGATAACTCAGGCCACTACCGATGAGCATGTATCGTGTTCTTCTTGGAAAGAAATAGCTCATGTGGCTTTCGTTATCTTTCACTTCATACGATGTTTAAGAAAACAAAGAAGGTGTTTCATCGTTGTTATTTTTATCTCTTGTCTTATAGTTTTTAAGGAGCCGTTCGATTTGCCTACCATGGGTGGCCAAATCGTTTTAGGTTATAACTTTTAAGTTCTAAAATGGATTTTTAGGAGGAATGAAATGATCCAAGTTTGTGACGCAATCATGGGAACAGGAAAGTCCAGCGCGGCAATCAATTACATGAATGAACACCAGGATAAGAAGTTCATTTATATTACGCCGTATCTGGACGAAGCTGTGAGAATTAAGAATGGCTGCCCCCAGTTACATTTCGTGGAACCGAGCGATAAGCTAAAGCGTTATCACTTCAAAAAGTGTGAACACACTGCAGCGCTTATTAAGCAAGGTCGTAACATCACCACAACGCATCAGGCGTTCAAAAGGTATACATCGGAAATGCTGGAAGATATTCGCTCTAACGGGTACAGTCTGCTTATTGATGAGAATATCGATATCTTAGAGCGATACGACATTGACACTGGAGATATCCAAGTCCTAATGGATTCTGGGCACCTTCGGATGGATGACAGTGTGTTCCACCCAACCGATAAAGTGTACGCCGGTTCGTTGTTTAGTGAACTGTTCCGGTTCTTAGAAGTGAGAGATCTTATCCAACTTGACAGTGATGAAAAAACGCAGCTGTATTATTGGGCGCTCCCGCCTGAACTACTGACATCATTTGAAAATGTGATTATCATGACGTATCTCTTCAAAGGGCAGAGCCTACGCTACATGCTGGATATGTACCATCTCAAGTACGAATATATCGGAATTCAGAAGACTGGCGAGCATGATTATCATTTCAGCGATTATCCCGGATATACTCCGGACTATGTGTCCCACATCAAGGACATGATACATATTTTGGACAATAAGCGGATGAATGCAGTCGGTGACGATACACACGCCCTCTCCATGAATTGGTTCGAGAAGGATACGTCAGACCTGGAGCAACTGCGCAATAACATGAACAACTGCATCAATAACATCTGGGCTGGCACTCCCGCCGATAAAAAGCTATGGGGCTCTTACAATGGGAAATATCACGTCATTAAAGGCAAGGGATACACAAAGTCATTTCTTACATTCAATGCCCGTGCGACCAACGCTTACAAGGATAGGACTTGTTTGGTGTACATCGCAAATCTTTTTATGAACGTGAACGAAAAGAGCTTTTACAAAAAGCATGGTATTGAGGTAGACGAAGAAATGTATGCGCTCTCCATTATGGTTCAGTGGATCTGGAGGTCTGCTATCCGCGAGGGGCAAGAGATAAACATTTATATTCCGAGCAGGCGCATGAGAACGCTGCTGATGGATTGGATGGAGAAAGTAAGCAAGGAGGGAAATAGTTATGCAAAATAATTGTTATGAGTGTTTGTTCTTTGACAAGTGTGGCAGCGATTACACTTGCGATGATTTCTATATGGGTGATGAAGATGCAATGTACGCAGAAGCAGTATCTGAATTACATAGCGAATATTACTGTGATTATCAAAGATATCTGAAGGAATTCTATGAATAATTTCTTTTTATTGCATCAAGTTTAATAAATAATTTACAGCTAGAGAGGTGTTTTCTATAAGCAAGCAATTAACCTGTCAGAAGTACATCTACAAGATTCATAGCAGCAGGCTCCGCAAGGCGAAGTGGAAGCTGACGCTGCCGATGAATGAGGCTCGCCGGAATGACGAGGTGATCTCCATTGCAGACAGCCAGGTGCTCCGCTGGATAGATGAGTTGAACGGTTTGACGGACGCAGACGCTCGTGCCAGAGAAATCAAGGAGGAAATTAAGCGTGTGCGGAAAGAGGAGCGGAACCAAACAGCCAATAGGCGGATTCGTGAACTGTACGCAGCGTTGGACTCTGTTCAGTATAAGCCGGACTATATGTGCCTAATCATTGATAAGGAGAAAGATTATTACAGGGCTTGTAAGGGCTTCTCCATCAACAACGTGGCGTATAAGCGGTTACTTGGAACAAACGGCGGTATCAAGAGCAGTACAATTGTTTTTGTCAGTGAACGTCTATGTCCTGAGCTCAGGCGGAGAATTGAAAATGAACGTAATCCAAATGTCCCGCTTGTGACCGCTAAGCTCGAAGCATACAAAGCACTGAGCTGCAGCGCTTCCATTCCAGTATCGCTTCCTCGTGGCGTAATTGTTGTGAACGATTGCAACACCAAATTCAAATCCGATGTTATATACCTGACAGACGAGCATGATGGCGAACCGGAGATGGAACGCAAAGAACAGTACGACATTGACCTTGACGCTTCTGATGGATACGGTATCATGCTCCCCTCTTTGGCAGAAAGATGGAGTCAGGAGCTTGGACTCGATTATATTATCAGCGGATGCAATACGCGCTTCTGTTGGGAAAAAGGAATGGTATTCACATTCGACTTCGTTGACTTTGCAAAAGAAGTTGCCGGAGGCCAATACATAATCAAAGACGCATGGGGAAATGAACAAGACGTGCGGAACGCTGAGTTGATTCTTACAACCTCTATGGTAAAGCTGTGGGATAGCTACGACAGCTGTGAGGACTATTTACAGAAGACGCTTAGCAATAAATACACATTTGGAGTCGCAAAAACTTGTCCAAAAGAATTGGAGTCGGAGCGCTGTCTGAATTATCAGTTTATTCAGTCCTACGACTTGAGCGACGAAGACATTCAAGAGTTAATTGCTCCAACGATGAACGAGATTAAAGATGTACTCAGTGGTGATTGGCGAAAAACAATTTTGTTTCTAAAGGGCACCGGGCTGTCTGAGAGTAACGTAGCCTATTTGGAGAACGATATCTCTAAAGCCATTATGATCGATCCGCGCATGACACAAGATCCATACATTCAAAATGCAGTTTACCAGTTGATTCGGAATCGTATCAACGAGGCAAAGGTGGGTGTCCTGAGCGTTCACGGAAACTACTCTATTGTATCTGGAGACCCTTATGCATTATGCCAGAGCATTTTTGGTTTAGAGGTGACCGGATTGCTCAAATCAGGCGAAATCTACAATCAGTATTGGGCGGACGAAGGCGCAGATAAGCTTGCCTGTTTCCGTGCGCCTATGACATGCCACAACAATATCGTTCTTGTTCGTCCGGTCAGGCGAGACGACGTGAGGTACTGGTACCAGCACATTAAAACCTGCACAATTTTGAATGCGTGGGATACGACAACTGCGGCATTAAACGGTTGCGACTTCGACGGTGATATCGTAATGCTGACCGATAACCGGATTCTTGTAGAACGCCATAAAGAAACGCTAACGCTGATGTGCGCACAGCGACGTGCCTCAAAGTGTATTCCAAATGAGGATGATTTCGTTCGTTCCAATATCAATAGCTTTGGTAACGATATTGGACAAACGACGAACTGGATCACGTCAATGTTTGAGATACAGTCACACTTCTCCCCTGGCTCAAAGGAATACGATACATTAGCTTACAGAATTATGTGTGGACAGCTTTACCAGCAGAATGCCATTGATAAGGCAAAGGGAATTGAATGCAAGCCAATGCCGAAAGCATGGCACGACCGCCACGCAATTGCCGCTATCGAAGACGAATCCGAGAGAGAGTTTTACCGGAGTATCGTTGCTGATAAGAAGCCATATTTTATGAGATACATATACCCCCAGCTTATGCGGCAATACAATACATATATCAGCAACACGAATAAAAATGCTCTGCGTCGATTCCAGATGACAGTCAATGAAATGATGGCATTGCCGGCAGGTGAGCTTACAGAAGAGCAGCTTACATTCTTGAGTTACTTTCACAGCAGACTTCCTGTCGGTACTGGCAATTGCGTAATGAACCGCATTTGCAGAGCTTTTGAAAAAGAGTTTGACGGCTATGTTGGAAAGGCCAGCTCTTCATCAAAATTCAACTATGGCATTATGCGTAGCAGTTCAGAATATCTGCCGCACCATCTGCGCCAAATAAAAAAAATCTACGATGATTTCAATAAGCGCTTGAAAAGCTACATGGTCTTTTCTGATTATGAACGTGTTGACGAAATGAATGCAGCTGCAGAGATGTCTGCCATGTGCGAGGAGTTCCGCAGGGAGTGCGATAGCGTTTGCCCGAACCGTGACTCACTGAGCAATATCATATTGGATATTTGCTACACGAAAAGCTCTACCAAAAAATTTGCTTGGAAGATGTGTAGCGAGGATATCATTGATAACTTGCTCGCCAATAACGACTATGTGATTTCTTTCCCTGTGAAAGATCCATCTGGTGATATCCACTACGCCGGAGAACGGTTCCGTATGATTTCAAAAAGAATTGAGGTAAATGAAGATTGAGTATTGTTTTAAGAGAGAATGATTGGGCTGCTATGATGGTAAAGGGCTGCACCCTCGGGAAGAAGCCTTCCGAAACATTGAGGCGTGTCGCAAGGTACTATATGGATACTTACGGAACAAGCCCGGAAGCAACACGGAAGAAACTTGATCTGTTTCTTCTTCAATGCGATCCGACCGCTTCCATTCCGAAGTGGTCGGCAGCATTGGACTATGCGGTGAGCCGCGCAAGCAAGTACCAGGCAATTTGTATTGACTCCATTCCTA
This sequence comes from uncultured Odoribacter sp., assembly GCA_934725835.1. GTDB lineage: Bacteria > Bacteroidota > Bacteroidia > Bacteroidales > Marinifilaceae > Odoribacter. The sequence goes on along the minus strand of CAKVCR010000002.1, from coordinate 49,783 downwards.
TTACGGACACAGAAATGAAGAAAATTGATTCACTCGAAATAAAGCAACATCGCCGATTGGCTTTTACGCTACTCTGCTTATCTAAATACTGGGGAATGGTTACGGGGAAACATGACGGATGGGTAAACTCGAAGGATAACGAAATCATGGCGATGGCGAATATACGAACTTCTATCAAACGTCAAAGTGCTATGTATGGGACACTGAATGAGCTTGGAATGATTCAGTTCTCCAGAAAGGTTGATAACACCAATGTGCGGGTGTGTTTTGCCGAGGAAGGAAAAGAAATAATGCGTATTACGGACTTACGGAATCTCGGATATCAATATCTCATGTATCATGGTGAGCCATACTTTACTTGTCCAAACTGCGGAATAACAACGAAAGTTACCAACGGAGGAAACAAACGCAATCAAAAATATTGCCAGGAATGCGCTTCAATCCTCAGAATGCAGCAGAACATTGATTCGGTCATGCGGTGTCGAGTTCGCTCCCTGTTAAATGTTGGACATTTAGACTGAACGATTTGGCCACCCATGGTGGCCAAATCGTGCTGCTTGATACGGTGCTTATAATGAAGGGAAGTATAGCGTTTTGCTTCTCGAAAATTTTGAAAAGAAGGATGTACATGATTTTAATTACCAAGGAAGAGAAAGATGCCATCAGCAAGCTGTATCCCGATGCACACATTGTTCGCACAATGCGTCAGAAGTCAAAGCGTCACAGATATTACTGTGAGGAGTCAACCGGCGTAATGAAATATCTTGCGCAGGTGCGCGCTGTTTATGGCACATCTAGCCAGAAGGACGGTGCGGTTATTGGACATTTCAAAAAGAAGTAACGAGTCAGACTTAGATTATCACAAGAGAATTATCTACGGAAAGCTCGTAGATAAAACGCTTGGTGATATCGACTACGCTGAGTTAGCAGAGGCTGCATATGGACAGACATACTCAAGCGATGTTGCCAGGCGGATGTTCTACGGGAGTAAGAAAACACTAGACGTAATTGAGTCAGCGCAGCTCCGAACCGCAGATAAAAGCATTCTGAGTGAACTGGAAGAGAAGCGTGTAGAACTTCAAAAAGAAAGGCAACGCTTATCTGATCAGCGCCGCGAGACTAATAAGCGTGTTGCATTTGACGCTCGGTGGGAAAATCTTCAGGAGACTTTGAAAGAATCTATTGACAGCTTAATGGGTCTTGATTCTATTGTGTCTTGCAATATTACTGGCAGCGATGACTTCTCGGACAGCGAGGCAGTTGTGGTCTTTTCCGACTGGCATTTTGGAATGACAACCGATAACGCATTCAATACATATAATACCGAGATTTGTCAACGGCGTGTGAATCAAATTGTGAATGATGCTTCAAAACGTATTCTTTTGAACAAGTGCAGGAAGCTTCATATTGTCGTGCTCGGTGATTTGATTCATGGCAACTGTCATGTATCTGCAAGAGTTGCGGCAGAAGAGCTGGCAGCAGATCAGTTAATGCACGCTTCAGAAATTTTAGCTCAGGCAATTTATTGTCTAAGTAAGTGTGTAGACGAAACATATGTATACATGACATATGGCAATCATGCACGGTCTGTCCAGAACAAGGCAGATAGTATTCACAGAGATAATATGGAGCGGATTGTCCCATGGTGGCTCGAATGGCGACTGCGGGAACACAAGAACATTTTCATTGTGCCGGAAGGAAAGGACGAATTTATTTTTGTGAATGCTTGCGGACATGATATTTGTGCTGCGCACGGAGATCTTGACTCCGTAAAGAATTCTCCAAAGCTATTGACAATGCTGTTCAATAAGCGATATGGAAAGGATATCGAATATATCCTTCTGGGAGATAAACACCACAGAGAAAGTTTTGAGGAACTCGGCGTTACCGCCACAATCTGCGGAGCATTATGTGGTGCGGATGATTACGCAAGTGAGCGTCGTCTGTATTCACAACCGTCACAGCAACTACTCATCGTTACACCAGAGAATGGTGTGGACGCTGAGTATAGACTGAAATGCAACTGACACCCGGCCAATCTCTGGCCGGGATTTTTCATTGTAAAGGAGGACAGCCTTATGGCGCGAAAAACAAAAATGAACAAGATTACGAGTGCAGAAAAGACTGCCCTCATTAACAAGAATAATCTACAACTTAAAAATGAATTCTTATCCTACCTCCGTTCTGTAGGACGGAGCCAAGGAACAATCAATGGGTACGATAACGACCTTCTGATTGTATTCACCTATGTGATGGAGAATCTAAATAATAAGGACTTCTCGAAATTGACAAAGCGAGATCTAATCAGTCTGCAAGGCTGGTTGGTATCAAACGGGAACTCAAGCGCAAGGATTCGGAGAATCAAGTCCTCTATTAGCTCTCTATCTAATTACTGTGAGAACATTCTTGCTGGAGACGATCCAGAGTTTGACGATTATCACTCCATTGTGAGAAAGATAGAGAATCCGCCACTTGCCGCCACAAGAGAAAAGACGGTATGGGAAACGGATGAATTAGAACGCTTGCTACAGTGCTTAGTCGATAAAAAGAAATTTGAACAGGCGTGCTTCGTAGCGCTTGGTATGTATGGTGGCCGAAGGAAATCTGAAATCTGTCGGTTTAAGGTTAGCGACTTTGACGACAACCATCTTGTCTTTGGCGGTGCTATGTATAAGAGCAGCCCGATCCTGACAAAGGGCAATAAATATCTGGAGTGTTACACACTCGCCAAACGGTTCAAGCCGTATCTTGATATGTGGATGGATTACAGGACCGAGAACGGTATCGTCAGCGAATGGTTATTCCCAGCGAAGGACGATCCGAAAGAACATATTCAGATTACAACCCTCAACAGTTGGACGAAAACATTTTCAAATATCACCAACAACGACTTCTACTTTCATAGTTTACGGCACTACTTTGTGTCCGATCTTTCTAAAGCCGGTATCCCGGACAGTGCGGTTGTGACCATTATTGGATGGAGCAGTGCGGATATGTTCAATATCTACAATGACAACTCAAAGGACGACCAGCTGGCGCAGTTCTTTAAGGACGGAGATATCTTTGTTCCGGAAAAGACAAGCTTTGCTGATATTCAATAATAATGGAAGCGACAGGTGAACAAATATGAATAGAAGGGATTTAACAAGGAGCGCTGCCGATATTCTGAGAAAGAATAACATAAGGAAAACAATCGCTATTCCAAAGCAGGTTTTTCATATCTCAGACGACAATGGAACGCAGCGAAATTTTGTAGTAAAGCGAGCTGACAAAGAAGTTCTCTATACAATTGATGATGTTAGCCTTATCCTTGACGCTTTAATTTGCGTCATTAAAGAATCGTTGAAGACCGGAGAGTCTGTTTCAATCCAGGGCTTTGGAACATTCGGACTCAAGTATCGCAAGCCACGACAAACAAAGCAGGTCAACACAGACGACACCATCACGATTGACGGTAGGTTTGTCCCCAAGTTCTCTTTTGGAAACGACTTACGGCTGTGTGCAAAGATTTATGAAATGTCATTCGATGATAGGATGAAAGAGCCGGAACCTATCTTCGACGACATTGATGACGACGAGTATAGAACGGAAGGTGAAACGGATGGAGATTGAAGTAAATAACGACGGCGTGTATTGTCATCGATGCGGTACAAAATACAGCAGGCGGAAGGGCTTCTTTCCTGTGAGTTATTCCATTCTATATAAGGGTATTGGTTATCTTCCGATTTGCCGGGACTGCGTTGATACCATATATAATACATATTTTGAAATCTGCCATGACCAAGAAGCGGCCGTGCGGCAGGTTTGCAGAAAGTTGGACTTGTATTGGAACAAGCAGATCTATGAGCAGGTTACTCGCAAGAGCACCCCACGATCCATTATGACGCAGTATCTCGCTAAACTTGCCGGTATTACTCACTCTGGGAAATGCTACGATGACACACTGCTGGAAGAAGGCTCTATGTGGACGTTCCCTGGAATGGATGTCCAGGACATCTTTATTCCAATTGAGGATGCAGAAGATGACGATGACGCAAAGCGCATTTCGGACGAAGTGATTGCTTTCTGGGGATCTGGGTATACGCCAAGTATGTACCTAGAGTTGGAGCGTCGGAAGAAGTATTACCTAGCCAAACTCAATAATTCCGGAGATCTTGATATAGGTACTGAGATTCTGATCAAGCAAATTTGCAATCTTGAAGTCAGCATTGCCAGAGACAGTGCTGCCGGCAAGTCTATAGAAAAGAGTGTTAACTCTCTGAATAGCTTGCTCGGAAGTCTTAATATCAAACCAGCACAGCGTAAGGACGATGAACTGGAGGCGGAACTGTCCTCTACACCGCTCGGCGTATGGATTTACAGATTCGAGAACAAGAGGCCGCTTCCGGAGATTGACGATCAACTGAAGGATGTCAACCACTTGAAGAAATATATATTTACATGGATGGGACATCTTTGCAAGATGCTTGGTGTGAAAAATGGCTACACCAAACTGTACGACGAAGAAATTGATCGACTTCGAGTCGAGAAACCTGAGTATGACGGTGATGACGATGAGGCACTTATGAGCCACGCATATTCAGAGGAAGGCTAACCAGGTAACGCCATGGACAGGTATCAATCAATTCTGAATGGTGCTGCGCTCTGGGGAGCTTATTACCGTTTCAACCCAGAAAAATTTGCAGAGGACTACCTCCATCTTCGTCTGAAAATCTTCCAGAAGATTTTGCTCGTGATGATGTTCTGGAGCAACACATTTGTTTTGATTGCTTGCCGTGGACTTGGTAAAACATTTATCAGTGCTGTGTATTGCTGTATCCGGTGTATTCTTTATCCCGGTACACGGATATGTATTGCGTCAGGGACACGCGGCCAGGCCATAAATGTACTCGAAAAGATTATGTTAGAGCTGAAGCCAATCTCTCCTGAGCTTCGGGCGGAAATCGACGAAAAGCAAAGCAAAATGAATGGAACCAATGCTCAGATTGTCTTCCATAATACCAGTGTTATTAAGGTTGTAACCGCTTCCGATACGAGCCGAGGCAATCGCTGTAACGTACTGCTTCTGGACGAATATCGACTGATCTCCAAGGATACCATTGATACGGTTTTGCGGAAGTTTCTGACACTTCGCAGAATGCCAAGGTACGACGAACTGTCCGAAGAGGAAAAGAAAGCGGAATACGCAAAGGAAAAGAATCTGACATTGTATCTTAGCTCTGCCTACTTCAAAGACCACTGGTCTTATACGAAATGCACCGATACTTTCAAAGCGATGATATTTGGCGGGAAGCGGCAATTTGTATGTGGGTTCCCATATCAGCTATCTATCTCGGAGGGACTGCTCGATGAAGAGGCCGTACAGGACGAAATGGGCGAAAGCGATTTTAGTGAAGTCAAATGGTCTATGGAAATGTGCGCAGAGTTTTACGGTTCTGAGGATGGAGCATTTTTTGACTTTGCGTCCATATCCAAGAATCGCAAGATTAAATATCCTATGCTGCCGCATAACGTATCCTCTTTACTAAGCGCGGCAAGCGTAAATATTCAGCCGAAGCAGACTGGAGAATTGCGCATCTTGTCTGCGGATATTGCTCTGATGGCAAGTAAGAAGACCAATAACGACGCAACAGCCATATTCATCAACCAACTTCTGCCAACAAAATCTGGACGGTATATCAGCAACATCATTTACACAGACGCTTACGAAGGGTTGCGTACTGACGATCAGGCACTCATTATACGAAAACTGTTTGATGAGTTCTCATGCGACTACATCGTTCTCGATACGGCTGGCGTTGGACTCGGCGTATATGACTGCTTGACAAAAGAGATTATAGACTCTGAGGCGGGAGAATCCTACCCTGCTCTCTCCTGCTGTAACGACAAGGTTATGGCAGAACGGTGTACGGTACAGGGTGCGGAAAAGGTTATATGGTCTGTAAAAGCAAGTGCACAGTTCAATTCGGACTGTGCTTATTTGCTGCGCGAAGCATTTAAGAGTGGTCGGATTCGTCTGTTGGAAACAGAGTATGACGCCGAGAAAGATCTTGCCGAATTGCGCGGATATTCTTCTCTGAGCCTTGAGGAGAAAACGAAGATACAGCTTCCATATATCCACACAACTTTGCTGATTGATGAGCTGACAAAGCTTCAGCACGAAGAGTCCGGAGGCAAGGTAAAACTTTTTGAGCGAACTGGTATGCGGAAAGACCGCTACTCCAGCCTTGCTTACAACTATTATGTAGCAACGCAACTTGAAACAAAGATGAGTCGAAGAATTCAGAATGAGTCCTCATCGGTAAATATGTTTGTTATCAAGCCGCCGAGCTATGGAGGAAAGGCGGTGAATTTATTTGCCAGAAGTGAACGAAACAGAAGTGCATACTGATAACAGTTCGGAAGTGCCAGCCGGATACATCGGTATATCCGGAAAGTTTGCACTGCTTAACCATTTGATTACACGGGATTTGAACAACGATACATCCAAGCCTACATTCTCCCTGTATTCAAAGTCCGATATTCAGACGTACTTATCGAACCCATATACATACGAGAAGCAGCTTCGCAGAGCTGTTACCTATATATATGGCGCAAGCTCTCATTTCCGCCGACTGATTCAATACTTTGCAGGATTAAATGATTGTTCCTACGTCGTTGAACCATATCGTGTAGACCCGAAGAAAGCAAATATCAAGACAATGAACAACAATTACCGAAAAGTTCTCAATATGCTTTCTTCTATGAATATGAAAACGCAGTTGCCTAAGATCCTGACAGTGTGTCTGCGGGAGGATGTGTTTTACGGAACACTGTGGGTTACAAACGACAATATCACAATCCAGCAGCTCCCAAGCGATTACTGTGCAATTTCAGCGGTCGAGGGGAATGTTCTGAATGTCTCTTTTGATTTTTCTTACTTCGACTCGCACCAGGAATTTTTGAACTACTATCCGACTGAGTTTTCTACGAAGTACAAAATCTATCAGAAAAACAGAACCACTCGGTGGATTGAATTGGATAGCCCGACATCGTTTGCGGTCAAATGCAATACGGATATCCTAGCCTATCCGATTCCACCTTTCGCCGGAATTCTACGGGAGATATATGACATTGAAGACTACAAGCAGCTGAAGGTTACACGTACTGCTCTTGAAAACTATGCAATGCTAGTCATGAGTCTACCTATGGATGATGATGGGCGCTGGCTCATTGATTTTGATAAGGCGAAAGACTTCTGGAGGAACCTAGACGCAGTGCTCCCGCCAGAGATTGGTTCTATTCTCACCCCTATGCCAATCACCAAGATTGGATTTGAGAAGGCGAATACGAAAGACACTGATACTATTGCCGAAGCTGAGCAGCATTTGTTCACAGCCTCCGGTGTCCAGTCAGCGCTTTTCAATAACGACAAAGCATCCGCAAATGCGCTGTTGCTTTCTATCAAAGCGGATCAGGCAATTACATACGGAATTGTTAAAAGCGTTGAAGATGCAGTGAATCGGTTTGTCCAGGCTCAAAGTTACGGAAAGAATTTCAAAGTAAACTTCTTGGACATCTCCCGATTTAATCGCAAAGACGCTGGTGATGCTTATCTGAAAGCAGCAACCTATGGCTTCCCTACCCTGTCCTATTACTGCGCTTCACAAGGGATTGGACAGGCTGAGCTGGACTCTATGAGCTTTCTTGAAACAAGAGTTCTCGGTCTTCAGGATATGTTTAAGCCGGTGCAAAGTTCTTCTCAAATGTCATCCGACGACAGCAAGGGTGCAACGGATGAAGGCGGCGCTCCTACAAAGGATATCGGAGATTTGTCCGATAAGCGGGAGGAGAATCAGGAAAATGAATAACCCAGAAAGTAAAAAGTTCATCTACGTTTTCAGCAAGAAAGATTACGAAACAATGTTGTCGCTCGGGTATACAGCTCTAAAGGAAGACATCAGGCACAACATATTCATCTTCTTGTATCCAAATGAGAATCGACACGACTTTTCTTTGGAGACGGATATGACATATTGTCTTTCCGATACGTTGATGTTCTAAAACTTACGCCGCTCAGTATATGAGCGGCTTTTCTATTGGAGGTTAGGATGGAAAACACACTACATATGTCGTTTGCATCATCGCTAACCAATTTGTGTGAACTCAATTCGTCATTCGATTCTGGTATTCTGCGGATTTGCTACACGGGTAAAAATCGGAATCAGTCCTTTTTCTCAAAGGAAGATATCGAAAGAAATCTGAAAACGATTTACAACTGCCCAATCGTTGTGAACTACGACATCGAATCCGGTTCTTTCGGTGGACACGATATGAAAGTTGTGCGTGATTCCAACGATAACGTGCGAATTATTAACGCTACAGAACCGGTCGGCGTTATCCCAGAGTCCAGCAGAGTCTGGTTCGACTGGGCTGAAGATGAAAACGGTGTGTCACATGAATATCTGTACGCCGATGTCCTGCTTTGGAAAAGACAGGCAGCATACGAAAAGATCAAGAGTGACGGTATCGTCAAACATTCTATGGAGGTATCTGTAAAGAATGGTGAAATAATTGATGGTATTTATCACATTCATGATTTTGAGTTTACGGCATTCGCTTTGCTTGGGGATGATGTTGAACCATGTTTTGAATCATCCGCACTTGAAGTTTTTTCTGCAAGCAAGTTTAAGCGGAGTATGTCAGCGATGATGCAGGATCTAAAGGATACATATCACAGTATCGAAGCCCAAGGTAGGGCTGTAGATAAAACTAAAAACGATACGGAAGGAGGAGAGGAAGTATTGGACGAGAAGATTGAACTGGCGAAGAAGTATGGAATTGATATCGATACTCTCGATTTTGATCTGAATGCGCTTTCCATTGAGGAGCTGACTCAGAAGTTTGAAGAGATGAAGCAGGAGTCAATTAGTGAAGGAAACTTTGCATTGACCGGTAACATTATCGACGAAATTTATCGTGTACTCGGCGAGCAGAAAGTTATGCGTGAGTGGGGCGAATGTGATCGGTATTGCTATATCGACTGTGACTTTGAGGCTCACGAGGTTTACTGCTGGGATCGTGAAGACTGGCTGATGTACGGCTTTAAGTACGAAATGAAAGGCGACGCAATCACAATTGATTTCTCTCAGAGGCAACGCAAGAAATATGTAATCGCTGATTTTGAAGATGGTGATTCTCAAGTTTCTCCTTTTGAATCCGACTACGCACTGATGGCCGAAGCCTATCGGAAGGCTGTCGAGAGTAGGGACAACTATGAGTCCATGCTCGGAGAGAAGACTGAGAGCTATGCGCAGCTGGAGGATGAAGTTGCTGGTTTGCGAAAGTACAAGTCTGATATCGAGTCCGCTCAGGAGCAGGCAGCGCGGGATTCTATCTTTGAGCGGTTTGAGAAACTCAGCGGTGTTGAGGCTTTTGAGAACCTAAAGGCTAATTGTGACGGCCTTACAACCGAGCAGATTGAGGAAAAGTGCTTCGCAATTAAGGGGCGCATGGATGCTGAAAACGATCAGAGCGTGACGTTCTCAATGGTATCTGCGACTCCCAGGATTCCAATCGATGCTGTCACTCACGCTGATGGCGAGAAAGAACCGTATGACGGATTGTTCGTTAAATACGGTCACTAATTTTTATAGGAGGTAAAAGCTATGGCTATTCATGCTGTTGTACGTACCGATCTGATGAGCGGTACGGATGTTCGTGCTGACCTTGTGTCTGTCAAGTATATGGGCGCAAACGGCCAGACCCCTACCGATATTGATAACGGTTGTGTTCTGAAGGTTGGCTCTCTGATGAAGGACGAGCGGGAGATTTTTGTGGGCAGTAACGTTGCTGCTGACACCGATCTGAACGAGGTAGTTCTGATTGCTTCTCCCGAGGTTATGTATGATGAGCGGCTGCGCAACCTGTCCGATTTCTATAATGTTGCCGGTAAGGCAGCTCGTGGTTATCGTCTGCGTTCCGGCAATGTGTTCGGTGTAACCGATGCGGCTCTGGATCTTGGCAGCTTCAATGCGTCCAATGCCAAGGGCAAGATTGTCGAGCTGCAGTCCGGTAATAAGATGAAGGTTGTTGCTTCCCTGACTGGCGGCTCCACTCAGGTTGGCACCATTCTGGATGTGGAAACCGCAGGTCTCTACACTTACTTCGTCATTCTGGTTAAGTAAGTGTATCAAATACAGAAGGAGGAATTAGCAATGAATGAAATTGTAAAGCTTGCTATCGATGCCTATCATGGCAGGGTTGAAAAGTATAGCGTTGCTCAGTCTCAGGATGTCCTGCGTCAGGCTCTGATTGAGAAGAACAATGGCAAGACTTACCTGGATTACAAGGATATTCGGGACGGTAAGTGTCAGGGTTTGTTTACTCTGATTGAAACTATCCTGTCCAAGACCGTCGTTGAGGGTCTGCAGGGTGATGAGTATTTCAATGCTCTGGCTGAGATGCGAAATGTCGCTGAGGGTGACTCCCCCGTTTTCATTGTCGAGGACAACAGTGTGTTCGTCGTGTCCGAGGCTGCCGATGGTACTCAGGGTATCCGGCGTCAGCGGCTGGGTGGCTCCACTGAGACCACTATCCCCACCAGTCTGAAGACTGTTCGGATCTATGAGGAGATGAACCGTGTTCTGTCTGGTCGTGTTGACTTTAACCAGTTCATCACGAAGGTAGCGGAGTCCTTTAAGCAGAAGCTGCTGAACGATATGTACACCCTGTGGTCTGGCGCTACCGCCGATCAGATGGGTGGCACTGTCTACTTCCCTGTCGCCGGTGACTACGACGAGGATGCTCTGCTGGATCTGATCGCGCACGTCGAGGCCTCTGCCGGTGGACAGAAGACTACCATTGTCGGTACCAAGAAGGCTCTGCGTCCTCTGAAGGAGTCCATCATGTCTGATGGTGCTAAGGAAGAGTGGCACAAGCTGGGTTACGTCGGCACTTTCTTCGGTACTCCCGTTGTCGCTGCGCCTCAGCGTCATAAGGTGAACAGCACCGAGTTTGTCCTGGACGACGATGTGCTGACCATCATCGCCGGTAACGAGAAGCCCATCAAGGTCGTTTACGAGGGCAACCCCATTGTTCTGATGGGCGATCCTATGACCAACCCCGACTTCACCCAGGAGTACCTGTATGGTGAGAAGTACGGTATGGGTATCGTTCTGGCCGGTAAATCTGCCGGCGTTGGCCGTTACGAGTTTACCTAATACATAGACTCTGCATAGCCGGAGAGTGTAACCTCTCCGGCTTTATGAATGAAAGGAGATAATATGAGTACAGAAATGAGTACGGAAGTGAATACAGAAACTGCTGTAAAGAGTGCTCCAAAAAGGACTCGCAAAACGCAGAGTGCGTCAAAGGAAAGCAAGCAGGCTACTTACACCGCAAAGAATGTTGACATGAATCAATACATTACCGTGCGGAACGGTTATCCCGGGCAGCTCGTTTATACAAGCAAACGTACCGGCGAAAAGTTTCTCTGGGAACACTATGGCGATGAACAGGATATTCAGTTGATGGAGCTACGAAATGCGCGTAACACCTCCAAGAAATTTTTCGATCATAACTGGTTCGTGTTCGATGACGAATTCGATTGGGTCATCGATTTTCTGGGTGTCAGAGCTTTCTATAACAATATCATCAACCTGGAGGGTGTTGACGCTTTGTTCAAGAAAACACCGGAGCAGATTGCTGCAGAGCTGACTACACTTACCAACGGTCAGAAGCGCACTGTCGCTTACCGCGCTATGGAGATGATTCGGAGCAAGGAGATTGATTCTCTGTCCGTGATTGAAGTGCTCGAAAAGGGACTCGGTATCGCATTGGTTGATCGCATTGGATGAAAGACCAGGTGAGGCCAGTGAGTATTTCATACGATATGTTTACCGGTGCCTTCCTGTCGAAAATCACAGAGTACGAATTTTTAAGTATTCCTGACGAAAACAGGACTGCGATTATCGATGGTTATATGAAGCGTGCTATCACTTCATTCAATAAAACGTGTGTCTATGACCTGGTTGGTTCCGAAACAGATGAACAACGCACATTCGATCTGGATATCCCTGTCGAAGATATCGACGAGATTCTTGATATCGTTTCTGAGGGAATGGTTGTGCAGTGGCTCAAGCCGTATCTTTATAAGCAAGAACTGCTGGAGTCTGTTTTGAACACACGGGATTTTACAACATACTCCCCTTCTGAAATGCTTGCGCGTGTCGGGAGCGCGTACCAGAACGCACAGAGGGATTATACGCAAATGATTAGAGAATATAGCTTTAATCACAACGACCTGACGGAGCTGCATTTATGAGTTACATCAAATATGATCGGCTACCGAACAGACTTGTCAATAATTACTTTCATTCTCTTGTAAATTGTTATTTCAAGATACTCCCGATTCGAGAGAATGGTGAACAGACAATCGGTGTATATCTGGAAAGTCTTAAAGCAGAGATGCTCGGATGCGGCGGGCTGTTGGAAGATATCAAGAACGATCCTTCCTATATGACATTGCTTTCTATCTTACAGTATTTCATCGATAATCCAGATTGCGACATTGCAGAGGTTCGCAGAGAAGTTTTCCGTGCCATCAGGATCTGCAACAAAATAGCAGACAAGTATCCTGCGGAGGTGTGACTATGCCCGTAGATGCGTGGAGCGTATACCAGGATCGAATCGAAGCTCATGGCGCTAGTATGCGAGAGGCGGCAAAGAAACGTGAGATACGTCTTCTCAATTCAAAAACTGCCAGGAGTCTTTCTTACTTCACAGCAGTCGTTAACGGTGAGGAGCAGCAGGTATCTATTTTAAGTTCTGATAATCTGAACGAGAAAACTATTATCTCCATGCCGGGAGAAACAATTGCTTGCGGAGCAATGATTGAGTGGGCTGACAATCACTGGATTGTTACAGAGAAGGATGCTGCCACTGAACTATATACGAAGTGCAAGATGGAACAGTGTAACTATTTGCTGCGATGGATCGATAAGAATGCGGAGATCCATGAGCAATGGTGCATTATTGACGACGGAACGAAATTAACGTGTACTCGCCGGTACACAATAGTTTGGCGCATTGGAAACGGTGCGTAAAAAGAATCTCCTGAATTGCTGGAACACCCTCAGAGCAATGCTAACCACAACATAGGTTTGAAACACAGCCAAGTGTGACGGTTTGAAAATAGCATTGATTGGGCAATCAGCAGCCAAGCCTCGAACAGAGGAAGGTTCAACGACTATCCCGGACGTGGGAGTAGAAGCCAAGCGGCTTCAAAGTGGGAGACCCTAAGCCAAGAAATTGGTATGGTGAAGATATAGTCTGTACTCTGCTGAAAGAGCAGAGCGGAGTTTAGCGAACTCCAATGTGTGAAAGACAATTAGACAATGTGAGTGAGGTAATGGAAATAAAAAGTGAACCAAAGACGTGGAAAGTATACTTACATACAAATAAAGCAAATGACAAGAAATATGTCGGTATCACATCCAGAGATAGGGTTGAGCAAAGATGGTGCGAAGGCAGAGGATACAAAGGCAATCCAAGATTCTTCTCCGCTATCAAAAAGTATGGATGGGATGGCTTTATTCATGAAGTGCTGTTTGACGGGTTAACAGAGGATGAAGCAAAATCAAAAGAATCTGAACTGATTTCTCTTTTGAACACACAGGACGGGAGCTATGGCTACAATATGACTTCTGGCGGCGAAGGCACACCTGGTTGCCATCCGTCGGAGGAAACTAGGAGAAAGCTGTCTGCGTCCAGAATGCGAGAAAATCTATCGGAGGAAACGCGGAAGCGAAAGTCTGAAGCTATGCACAATCGCAGATTATCAAGCGAGCATAAGCGAAAGATTGGAATCGGAAACAGCAAACCAGTTTCAATGTTCTCCATAGATGGAGAATTGATTAGGTCTTTTGCGTCCGCCTATGAAGCTGAATCCGAAACAGGTATTTCTCATTCTCACATCTCACAGTGCTGTACAAATAAACGCCAGACATCTGGCGGTTACAAATGGTCTTTTACACAATAACACAATAGATATGACCGGCGACCTGGAGGATAGAGATTTCATCACTACTCGCGGCGATGCTCGTATCTCTATGACAATCTCAAAGAATGCCGATACTGTAAAGTTCGGGCGTGAGTCCAGATTCTTGATTGACGATTACGACTCAGAGGAAAAACTTTCCTACTCGCTGTCTAAACCACTCCGTGTCGGATGGCACTATAACAATGAAGGCATTTATGTATTCGTCTTAAAGGAAGCAAATTCAACGGACAACGATAACACCGAACTTGGGATTGCAGATTACTATAAGTATTTTCCAAAGGAAAATACCAAAGGTGATGACACGGAATCTGACGACAGCAGTGCCACTACGAATAAGAAGGGGTGGTTGTAATGCAGCTGGAAGAATTCTATGACTATAAGAATCAGCTGATGGAAGATCTCCTCACAACAGAATCCATTGTAAAGCTCATTGATGAAACCGTTGATTTGAAAGACGCAGCCTGTCTTGCTTATCAGAATGTGTTCCCATACGAATTTATTCCGGAAACCGTGGAACATGCCTGTACATATATCTGCTTTGAAGTGGATATTCAAAAAGTTGCGAATAAGACATTCTATCTGCCAACACTGTATATCTGGGTGTTTACACACAAAAGCAAAATGCGGTTGGAAAATGGCGAGGGTGTTCGGACGGACAAGCTCTGCTCTGAGATCTGTAAAAAGATAAACGGCAGCAGAGAATACGGGCTCGGTGAACTCGATCTGTACTCCGCAAAGAGGTTTTCTCCCATGACTGCGTACAATGGAAAACTGCTCACATTTACCGCCACAGATTTCAATCGTCAGTATGACGGCACAAAACATGTGCCAGCAAATAGGAAGACGGGATAATGGCAACTGAGAATTTATTATATCGGCGAGATTATCCAGTGACCGATTCGATCAGTGTTGTGATACCAACTGTTGGACAAATCCTAGACAACGAGGATTTGTACAACGATGTTGTTTCCGCATTCACGGCCATGCCAATTGATTTTATGGTGCAGCTTGATGATGCGGGCATTGACTTTACAACGATCAATGCGTTTGACTTGTTTATCATGCTGTCAGAAGGGTTGAAGAAGGTTGATACAAGCCTTGTACTCAAGGATATCAATCTGAGCGAATTTGAGCTTTGCGTCAATAACCAGACCAAGAAACTGGTTCTTTACAATCAGGAATCCGGGATTGAGATTGGCAGACGGGAACATAGTCAAATCGCTTCTGTCCTCCGTAGAATCAATCATCTGGAAAAGAATCGTAAGAAGCCAGGAAATGACGACGCTAAACAATATATGCTGGAGCGTATGCGTCAAAAAATGAAGCGTCATCCAAGGACGGAAGTATCTCAACTGGAGCAGCTCATTGTTGCAATGGTAAACACAGAGCAGTTCAAATATGACTTTGAATCCGTCCGGAATATAACAATCTACCAGTTCAACGAGTGCGTTCGGCAGATTGTAAACAAAGTTAATTACGACAACAGAATGATCGGGGTTTACTCCGGCACTGTAAACGTAAAAGAGCTGAGCCAAGATGAACTAAATTGGCTTGTTCACAAATAACAATAGGAGGAATGTGTTATGAATATTAACGATCTCACTATCACCAGTCTTGAGACCATTACCGCATTCGCCCTGGGTACTGGTGCGTATCTGTTTACCCTGGATGAATTGCAGGATACGACTATCGCAAATACTCAGGACACCACCGACATTACTGGTAAGCAGGGGCGCAAGCTGTCTAAGCTGAAGCGGAATAAGGCTGTTACCATCAGCGGTACCAACGGTATGGTATCCGGTGGTCTGATGGAGATGCAGACCGGCGGAAAGTTCGTCAACGGTGTAACCGAAGTGCTGCATACAGATTACCTGGTTGTTTCTGGCAACAAAGCGACTACTAACTTTAAGGCTGTCGGTACTACCGGTGCAGAAATCACCAACCTATTCGTGCGGAATGCTGATGGTACAAGAGGTAAGGTCCTGGAGCAG
Source organism: uncultured Odoribacter sp. (assembly GCA_934725835.1). Lineage (GTDB taxonomy): Bacteria > Bacteroidota > Bacteroidia > Bacteroidales > Marinifilaceae > Odoribacter. Next base: position 33,751 of record CAKVCR010000002.1, on the reverse strand, counting down.
AACGCCACCACTTCTGACGGTAAGTTTGCGTATAAGCCCGACTCTAAGGAGTTGAGTTTTACTGGCCTGGAAGACGGCACTGAGATTGTCGTGCATTACACTCGGAAGATTACCGCTGATGTTCTGTCCAACGACAGCGATGTGTATTCCAGCAAGTGTACGCTGTACATCGACGCTATGGCTGAGGACAAGTGTGCCAATGTTTATCACATTCAGTTCTTCATTCCCAAGGCTGACTTCAGCGGCGAGTTCTCCCTGGAGATGGGTGACAACCAGACCGTCCACGCTTTTGAGGCTGAGGCTCTGGCTGGCGCTTGCGGAGCTGGCGGAAATCTGTGGACTTACACCGTTTACGGTGCGAGCGCTGAGGACGCTGCTTGATTGAAGGTGGTCTGAATGGCTACCGGAACAAAGATCTGTAAAATCTGCGGGAAGGAATATGAATGCTGTAAGACGGTGCGCCATGTAGATGGCGTATTCCGTTGGCAGGATGTTGCCTGCTGTGTTGAGCATGGGCAGGAGTATCTGAACCTTGTCTTGATGGCAAGGTCGGATACTCCCAGCACCAGTACAGAAAGCAACATGGATACCGCAGAAAATTCAGAGGCTATCCCTCAGAAGAAAAACACACGGCGAAAGAAGAGAACTGAAGAGTGAAATCAGGCTGCGACCTCTGCTGAGGCGCAGCCTTTTTTACTGAATGGAGGAATCGTGGAAACAATTCTTGTAACAATCGACAACTCTGTCCTGGAAAGATATAACACGTTTTATTTTACTGAACACCCAATGGCTTACAAAAAGCCTATACCACATCCGTACCATGAAAGCATCAACGTATGGATGATCATGAAGCGCCCTATGATGAATGCGTTAAAGCAAAAATGGAAGGACTTTATTAAATGGTATGTGGGTGAACAAGGTTACGCTAACCTGCGCATTGAGAAATGCGAAATAGAACAAACAGTCTACTATCCAAATCATCGGAGGCACGATGCCGATAACAGCGTTCCGAAATTTATCCTCGATGGGTTCGTGGAAAGCGGAATGATTATTGATGATGACAGTGAGCATATCACAAAGCTTACACTGTCGTGTTTGGTAGATGTTGTTAATCCGAGAACAGAATTGAAAATTACATATGACAGCCGCAAGGCACAGGAGAAATAAGGAGGACTTTATGGATCAGCAGATTACGATTGCCAGTGAAGATGTAGCTACCATTATGGAAAACGGTGACATCAAGAATGCTTTGGGTGAAATTGGCGCCAACATTACATGGTGCGGTTACGATGTTGCCGTTAAGCGGTTCCTTTCTTTTACAGAAATGATGAAGTTTGTCAAAGGCGTTGTAGAGGGTTGCTTCGCTACTGATGACGGCAGCTATATGCCGGAAGTACGGGATATGTATTTCAGGTGTTCAATTGTCGAATTTTACACAAATATCAAACTGTCTGACCCTATTGAAGAGAAGAATCAAATTGTCTACGGAACAAATATCATTGATTTGATTCTACAGAATATCGATATGGGACAGTTCCGCGCAATTATGGACAGCATTGAAAAGAAAGTTGACTATCTTGTAGATACAAACTTAAAGCGGGTTGAAGATAAGGCAGAAGCTTTCCTTGGAGAAATTGTCGAGCAGTGCGAGGAGCTGAACAAAGCATTCTCCGGAGTTGATGCCAAAGAGATGGCTGCATTTATCAAGTCCGTAACCGAGATGAACTTCGACGAAAAGGCCGTTATCAGTGCAGCCGCTGATATTCGGCGGAAGGTGAAGCAGGAGCAGACAGACAAACTGAAGGTCGTGAAATAATCATGCCAGTCATTGTTGACATGAAGTCTATTCAGAACGCCGCAAGTAAGGTCGCCAATAGCCGTGCGTTTAAGAAGGAACAGCAGGAATGTATCCAGGGCGCGCTGCTTGGCCGTGTGAGGCTCGACATTGAAGGCGGAACGATTCATACGGCAGAGGAAGCGGCTGAGAAGTTTGTTGATGTTTTGAAAAATCATATCAGCACATCCGGATTGAGTCCCAACGCCGCCGGAGCAATTAGTGACTTCACTATTGGTTCACCAGCATGTTCTGGGAGCAAATGTACTATTAAAGTGTCTTTTGCAGGGAATATGCACAGGCAATCCTTGGCTCCTAGCGTTTATCCTGGTGGTATTGACAATCTGGAGGAGCTACTCGATCAAGGCGTAAGCCATACAATGCGTCCGGTTTACGGTGAATGGAATGGGCAAAAGATTCGTAGCAGAACTACTATCAACGGTGCATATTTCATTGACGCAGCCATGAGAGATTTCTTGGCAGGTTATGGTAAAGAGTATAATGTGACAGACATCAATGTTGAATACGAACACTAAATAACAACTTGTAAGGATTGGTATCTCGCCAATCCTTTTCTTTATAAAGGACGGTGAGATATAGATTGGCAAATATGACCCTGGTTCTGGATGTTGTAAGTAACGTAGACTATTCCAAGATTGAGGCAGAAGTACAAAAGATTCGTGAGAATCTTGCGAAAATCCCGGATAAAGTCAAAATCAACATTCAGGTCGGTATCGACCAAAGTGCTGCCCAGCAAATTCAGAACCTACAGCGTGATATAGAGAAAGCCGTTAATGCAAACGGCGCAACTGCGTCCATCAGGGGAATTGCGAACAATGTTAAGGCGGTATCGCAAAGTATCTCCGGTATGGGTAAGAACTCCACCTATGCCTTGCGCGACCAGATCGACGCTATTACAGGCGTGAGCACAGTTACAAAGTCAGCCAAGGATAGTGCAGATTCAATGCGCATGTCCTGGGCAATGGCTTCTCAGGAAGCAAAGGCAAGTGCAGATGCCGAGAAGCTTCTTGCTGAATCTGACGCGCAGCGGGCAGAGGCCGCAAACAAGGCGACTTACGCTCTGCGCGACCAGATCGACGCTATTACAGGCGTGAATAACGCTAGTAGGTCTGCAAAAGACAGCGCACGGAATATGCGCGAGGAATGGGTACTGCAATCTGAGCAGATCAAGAAATACAATTCCAGCCTCAGCACTCTTTCAAACGCAGAACAGAACCTCAGAAACTGGTCGAAGATGAAATATAGCGCCAACAGTGACGTTCGGAACAAGTATCAATCATTCGAGGCAGCCGTCTCTGGATTAAGGAAGGCAGCGGCAGCATATGACGGAACTACAGAAAGTGCATTACGGCTTAATACTGCGGCGGAAGATGTTACCCGCACAATGCAGAAAACACAGTCCGCCGGATATGAAGCCGGGCTGCTGGAGGAAGGCTTTAAGACTCAAGTTGGCGATATAGTCCGTTACTACGGCGCTATGCTGACTGGCATACAAGGCTTCCAACTTGCCATTGAAGCCACAAAGAAGCTCGCAAGCGAAGCCATCGCAATTGACGATTCTATGACGCAGCTTCGTATCGTTACCAATGAATCTGACGAAGTATTCAAGCAGTATGGTGACGATGTTGCAAAGACGGCTCAAAAGATTGGTTCTTCTATCACGGATGTCATTGACGCAACAACTGTATTCGCACGACTCGGTTATTCCTTAAAAGATTCTTCTACGCTTGCAGAGCTGACTGCAATGCTGCAACGTGTCGGAGATATTGAAGCAACAGATGCTCAGGCTTCTCTGACTTCTATCATCAAGGCGTTTGATATCGACGTTTCTGATATGGAACTCGTAATGGATAAGCTGGTTACTGTTGGTAACGGCTTCCCCATCTCCGTATCCGAAATCGCAGACGGCATGATGAATGCGTCTTCTGCTCTAGCAGCTGCCGGGAATAGCTTTGACAAATCCGTGGCGCTGTTGGCTGCTGCAAATACAACGCTTCAGGATGCCAACAAAGCTTCTACCGGTCTGCGTACCATCACGGCAAGAATCCGGAAAACTGATAGCGAACTGAATGATCTCGGTGAAGCAATGACGGAATCCGCTTATGAGGATCTCGTCGGCGCACTCACAAAGTATAACGTATCTCTGCGTGACGCAAACGGAGAGTATCGGGATACCTACGACATCATGAAGGATATCGCTGCCGTTTGGAATGAAATGACTTCTTCTGAGCAGGCAGCTCTGGCAGAGCTTGCAGCCGGTAACAGGCAGCAGACCGTATTCTATTCCATCATTAAGAACTTCGACTCCGTTGCCGCAGCTTCTATGGAGGCTATGGGCAATGCGGGAGGCGCAATGCAGGATGCTTACGGCGAGTGGATGGACAGCATCACTGCTCATATCGAAACATTCAAGGCAGCGTTTGAAGGACTTGCAAACGACCTTATCCAAAGTGACCTGTTAACAGGACTGATTGATATTGGAACATGGTTTATCAATATAGCTGACACCGTTGTAAAGCTGAATGATAACCTTGGAACAACAGCGTTGACAATCGGTTCCATAGTGGCAGTTCTCAATTCCATTAAGAGCATATCTTAACCCGATACGGGGTTACGCTTTATTGCGGAGGATAGCGCAGGTAAGGACATACCAATATGGCGGTATGAACAAGCCTGTGAGCAAGATGCTCTATAAATAATCTTGACGAGTATATGCTGGGAAACTGGTTAAACCAATAGCGCTACAGCGTAGCCGGAGACGACAAGCGTGAATGCAGCGAAAGCAATAAAAAGCTATTGGATGGCACATGGGAATACATACGCCTAAATGCCACGCTCATTTGAGCAGATAGGATTTCATCAGCAGGACATAACCGTGGCAGCACGCTTATATCCCCAGAGACTACCCATCGTCTGAGTTATTGCGGCCTTACAGCAATAGCTTATAAAGTATAGTCCAAGACTGTAGCAATACAGGATAGGAACTCTCCCCTATTTATGTGATACGCTGATCCGGCGTTGGAGAGCAGGATAACATTGTGTATTAACTCAGGCTTGAAAAAAAAGGAGGATAGCCGAAGCCACCCTCCCTGTTCGTTAGCGGAACAATCCCATTGCATACTGGATATAATTCCATATTGCGCATGAAATCAATCCGGCAATGACGTTTGAAACAAAGCCAACGGCTAAGTTCTTTCTGACCATCGCATACCTCCCTTCTGAACCAAAATTGTTCGGTTCCCATTACAACCTAAAATCTTGGATTGAAAGGATTTGTTCAACACGACCATTATATATTACACAGAATTATTTTGCAAGCATGGGTTTTACAACAATTGCCATTTACGGCTTCCACGTATGTCCGCACTTGCCGCATCTATTTACCGTCTTATTGCTTCCGATGAAACCGGTGAGGAGGCTGTAGCCACGGGATGTGGTAGTGACGACGGTGGAGCCACAGCGGGGACAGCGGAGAGGTTGGTATTTTTTGTAGAGTTCTGTGCTTTCGATTAGTTCCTCACTGACCATTTCAGTTATCTCTGCGCTTTGAACAATATTGACTTTACATCCCTCATTGCATAAGATTTCTTTAATCTTTTCGGACGTGTCTCTGGACGTTCCTTTAACAATAGCAATCGGAACTGATTTTATAACATCATACGCGTCTTTAATTGTGATACCATTTACTTGAGAAACGAACTCTCTAGTCCATCCGTAGTTATCTTCTGGAACAGAGCATAGCACAACGTCCATAAGAGATATGCTACTATCTCTGTCTACTGAGATAGAAATAGGACATCCACATTTGGGGCATACGTCCGCATAAGACGATACGTCATTACCGCAATCAACGCATTTAATTAGTGGCATCAACAATACCTCCGACTCTTTTTTATTATCATATCACATTGATTTTTTGCTGTCAATCTGTCTGCAATCAGCATAGCAAAGAGTAAAAAGCAGTACGAAGGTTTTTTTGCAACTGCCACCGATATGAAACTTGGTAATGGCAACATCATCAAGTTCTTCTCTGAAATGGCAAAGGGTGCCAAAATGGCGGCGTCCAGTGTTGACGATTCTGCCGGAACCATTAAGAAGGCGCTTGCCGGAATCTCTGGCGGAGCGAAGGGTGCATGGAGTTCAATTGGCACATTCGGTAAAATTGGTCTTGTTGTTGCTGGTATCAGTTTGGTTGTTGGTGCTGTTCAGAAGTATAAAGCTCATATGGAGGAACTGCGCCAAGAGGCAGCAAATGCAGCAAATGAATTTGCGGACTCCCAGTCATCGATGGATGATTATGCGTCAAGGATTACGGAACTTAGAAACGCACTTGCCGAAGGAACTCTGACAGAGAGCGAAGCTTACCAGGCAAAGAAAGAGTTGTATGACATTCAGTCGCAGCTGAATGATAGTTACGGCAGCGCTGCTGGCGGAATCGATCTCGTCAACGGCAAGCTTGATGACCAGATTGAAAAGCTTAAGCAATTGACATTGCTGAATGCACAACAATATCTGAACGAGAACAAAAGCGAAATTGACAAAGCCACCCGTGAAATGACGAAAACGCTTGGTGGTGATGGAAACGCATTTGCTATGGCCGGTGAGTATCTCGGATTGTTCTATAACAACATGGATGAAGATACTCAGAAACTGCGTCAGATAATTGATAAGTATAGTAACCTCGAAACGGACGACATGGGCGATGGAACTATCAGAATTCGTTTCGTAGGCGATGCGACTCAAGCAAAATCTGTTTTGAATGATTTCATGACAGATCTTCGTGCCGCAGATGAAGAGTTCGGCGGAGATTCGTATCTATTCCAGGATATGTTCAGCGGCGCATCTTCTATCTATAATCAAGCTGACAAAATCATTGAGAAGTATCAGGGTATCTACGAAGAAGCTCTTCGCGCAAAGATGATTGAGGAGTCATACTCTGCGAACCAGAAGACCTATGGCAATGGCAATAACGCCCAGACCGCAGCAAAGTGGCTGGACGACTATACTAATGCCGTACAAGCATATAACGATGCTCTATCTTCCGGTGACAGCACTCAAATTGCGGACGCACGCAGTGAGTTTGAGCAATTGGATTCTGTGATTCAGAGTCTTCTTGCTGACAAAGATGGACTCGGATATTTTGTTCCGATGTTCAGCAATGTCGCTGGCGCTCTGAATCAATCTGCAATCGCCGCCCAGCACTTACGCGAAACAATCAAGAGAAGTCAAGAAGCAGATGGTTTACAGCGCTCTGGAATGACACAATCAGAATTCGCTGAGGCATTCGTCAATGGGCTCGGCACTGATGAGACATCTCGCTCTGTCAAGTATCTTCTTGAGCAATATGCAAATGAATACGGCATTGAGTTTAGTAAGATGACAACTGACCAGGTTGAGGCTGCTGCTAAGTTCTTTGCCGACATGGGCGTACTCATAAAGGACGTTGCCGACTCTACCACGTCTGATACGCTTGAGACACTCAAGAAGTCCTCTACGGACACTATTAACGCAATCTCCGGAATTCAAAACGCACAGAACGCTCTTGCTTCTCAGGAAGCGGGCAAGTCCATTTCTCCGAGTGACTTTGCTTCTGACGAGCTGAAGGACTTCGCCTCCGCTCTGGAATATGTGAACGGTGTTTATCAGCTGAACGCTGAGAAGGTCAACGCTATTGTTGAGGCGAAAGCAAATGAACAGATTGCCATCAACGATACAAATAAGGCTTACGACCAAGCAAAGTACGTTGAAAACGCCAGACAGATTGAAAAGTACCGCAAAGAACTTGAGGCTGCAAAAGAGTCAGGTGACAGCTCTGCCAAAACAATCGAGGATAATATCAACGCACTACTCGCAGAGAACGCTTCTCTAAAGTCAAACTGTGAACAGTACGACCTAATGAGTGCAGCTCTAGCTGAGGCGACTGGCGCATACCAAAACTGGATCAATGCTAAGAGTGCTGGTGAGGCCGGCGATATGTTTGACAGTGCCCTAGAGGCATTGAAGCAAATCGACGACACACTGAATAATTCTGACTCCGATTTGTTTGGGCGTGTTGGTCGTACAGACTACAAGGCCGCTGTTGACTTTGTTATCCCAGATACGATTGATAAAGAAGACAGCGATGCTGTAAATAGCTACCTGCAAAGCATCAGTGATATGTTCACCTATGATAGCAATGGTAACAAGAGTGGGCTGAACGTTTGGAACTTCATCGATAAGTCTCTGCAAAATGGGCTTCTTGTAGAAGACGGAGATGTATATCGTGTAGCCGGCGAAAAGTCTATGAAAGACTTTGCTGACGGTCTTGGATTGGCTTTGCCTCTCGTCCGCGCCATGTTTGGTGAATTGGAAGAATTCGGAGCGAAGTTTGACTGGTCTGATGAAGCTCATAAGACATTCGGTGACTTGGTAGTTGCGGCAACAGACGCAGCTGATACTCTCAGGGAAAAACTCGGCGATAAATATCAACTGTCCATTGATGTATCTGACGCAAGCAAAGGGTTGGATACCGTTGATAAGCAGGTTACATACCTCGACAAGACTATTGCGGATATGCAGGACGCTATCAGCAAGAAAGAAACTATCGGTCTTGACGATTCTGAGGTTGTTGCAGCACAGGATGTTATTCGTGCAGCTGTTGCGCAGAAGCAATTACTGACAGAGCCGGACATTATGAAGGTCGATACATCCCTCGTCGAAGGAAAGCTTGGCGAAGCTCTTACTGTATTACAGCGATTCCAAGAGGCGAAAAACGCTCTTGAGGAAGCACAGAAGTTAAACATCGGAGTTGATGAGGCAAAGGCAGAGCTGGAATCTGCCACCCAGGCCGTCCAGGATCTTGATGCAAGCGTCACAAGTCCGAAGGTTCTCAATATCGATACTACCAGTGTTGACTCAATTGCGGAATCTCTTCAGAATCTGACCGCCGAACTTATTGTAAAAGCTGGTGTAGATGACAAAGCTATCTTGGGTTACACACCGGATACTAAGTCTGCGACGGTAAAGTATAGCGTCGACCGTCGTGCGGTTGACGCATTCAATCCGCCAAACCTTACGCGGTATGTCACATACCATGCCACAATGGAGGGCGCTTCTGGCACGAATTGGCAAGGCGGTAGCAAAGGTAGCGGCGGCGGTGGCCGTGTAAACGGTTCTGCGAACGCATACGGCTCGGCAAGAGTTGGAACTGCAAAGCTGCAAGGTGACTGGCGGGCTCATGCTGGGCGTTCCCTGGTAGGAGAGCTCGGTCGTGAAATCATCGTAGACCCGAATACCGGCAGGTGGTACACCGTCGGTGATAAGGGTGCTGAGTTCGTCAATATTCCAGAGGGCGCTATCATCTTTAACCACAGGCAGAGTGACGCTTTGTTGGAGAATGGTCGTGTCGCTGGGCGTGGGCAATCCTATGCGTCTGGCAGTGCTTTCGTCACCGGATACATCCCATCCGGCATCAAGAACAACGGCAGCAGCACAAGCGGGCGTAATCCCGGTTACAGCAATCCGAACAATGGCGCAAGTTCTTCCGTAGATGACAACTACGATAAGAAGCTGGAGACCTTTGACTGGATTGAGGTAGCTATCGACCGGATCGAGCGTGTTATTGAGCGGCTTGGTAAGGTTGCAGACAGCACGTTCAAATCCCTGAAATCGAGAATGAACGCAGCTTCCGATGAAATCTCTATGGTGACTCGGGAAATTGACCTGCAGCAGCGTGCCTACGACAAGTACATGAGCGCAGCTGAGTCTGTCAGCTTGTCCTCCAATCTAAAGGAGCTTGTGCGTAATGGCGCTATCGACATCTCTCAGTACGATGAAGATACGACAAAGCTTATCAATGACTACAAGGATCTGTACGATAAGGCTCTGGATTGCTCCACAGCTATCGACGATCTGCATGAGTCATTGGCTCAGCTCTACAAGGATAAGTTCGACAATATCCAAGGCAACTACAATAACAAACTCTCTCTGTTGGAAAAGCAATCTGACTCTTTGCAGAGAAAGATTGACAAGTTGGAAGAGCAAGGTTACTTGCAGAATGCAAACTTCTACGCTCAGATGCAGGATGTTGAACGTCAGAATATCCAGACACTCACTCAGGAGCTTGCCGCTCTGAACCGTGCCTTTGACGAGGCGATGGCCTCCGGCGAGATTGAGGAAGGCAGCGATGCTTGGTACGAAATGAAGATCAGCATTGAGGATACAAAAGCAGCTATTGATGACGCGGAACTCTCTATCATCAAGTATGCCAACAGTATCCGTCAAATCAGCTGGGACTATTTCGACTATGGGCAGGAGCGTATTTCTCAAATCACAGCTGAAGCAAGTTTCTTACAGAGCCTTCTGGACGGCAAGGATATGTATGACGGAAACGGTAATCTGTCTGATGCCGGTACAGCCTCTATGGGACTCCATGCGGAAAGCTATGGAGTGTACATGGCTCAGGCGGATAAGTATGCTGACGAAATCAAGAAGATCAATAAAGAACTTGCCTCTGACCCGAATAATAAGGATTTAATTGCACGCCGGGATGAACTACTTTCTTCCCAACGCGATTCTATCCTTGCTGCTAAGGACGAGAAGGAAGCCATGATTGATCTTGCTAAGAACGGAATCCAGGTCGAACTGGACGCTGTTCGAGAACTGATTGACGCATATATGGACTCTCTGGACAGTGCGAAGGATCTATACGACTATCAGAAGAAGATTGCGGAAAAGACTGCGAATATCTCAGCACTGGAAAAACAGCTTGCCGCATATCAGAACGATATGTCTGAGGAGGCCCGCTCAAAGATTCAGAAGATTCAGCTTGAACTGAAAGATGCTCAGGATGATCTGAAAGATACCGAGTATGACCGTTTCGTCAGTGACGCCAAGAAGGCTCTTGATTCCATGTACGATGAGTATGAGGATTTGCTGAATAGTCGGTTTGACGATGTAGACGCTTTGTTTGAAAAGCTGATCGGCACCGTCAATGACAACTATGCAGACATCAATGAGTATATCTCTAAGGCCGCAGGCTCTGTAGGTTATACCATCACCGAGGCAACCAGCTCACTCTGGGCAAATGGCGGTAGTGCAAACGGACTCGTGTCTGCATACGGGACGGATATATCAACAAAACTCACTTCTGTTGGATTGACTGTTGAAAACATCTTCTCTGTTTTGGAGGGAATCGCACGGACAAACGGTGTGCCTTTTAGCACAACCAAGTCCTATAAGTCCGGCGGACTGGTTGACTATACCGGAATCGCAAACGTGCATGGTTCTGAGGACAAGCCAGAGATGGTACTGAATGCAGCCGACACAAAGAACTTTATCTTGCTACGGGACGCTATGCGTAGCGGAGCTCTGAACTCTATGTTTGGTGCTGTACGCATTGGCAGTGACTTGAGCAAGGTTGGTGTTATTGACGCAGCGACTATTGATAAGGTTGATGGGAGTGACGGATATACCGTTGGCTCTATCAGCGTATCGATTCCGATTGCACACGTCGATGATTACAGTGACTTTGTGAACCAGTTGCGGGACGACAAGCAGTTCGAGCAGTTTATCCAAGATGTCACCATCGGAAAAATTGCGGGTAAGAACAGTCTGAGCAAGAACCGGCATAAGTGGTAACACCTACGGGAGGGGCAGTAATGCCCCTCCTCTTAATATATGGAGGTCGTATGAAGAACGAAAGGAAATTTGAGTATCAGGCGAGGAAGATTCGACAGCTCGAAGAAGATTTGAAACAAGCAAAATCCTCCGCCACAGCTCTGGAATGTGAGAATAAATCCATTCAGCGAAAGTATGAAGCTGCGCTAGAAGCAATGGAGCGAATGAAAAGTGAGCATCAGGCCTATGCCGATAAGGATGTAGAAATTATTGCTGAAGCAGCTGACGCAAAAAGACAATACGAAGCTTTGATTGCAGAGTGCGTCAAAGCAAAAGCTGAATACACAAAACAAATTACGAAACTAATTGGCGATCTAAAAGTGGCAGATCGCCATTCAAATAAACAGTAAAGGAGCGGTGGCATGAGGACATTGGATTTCTGGTATGACGGTCAGTGTCTAAGCGATTACAACTTTGTGGTATGTGATTTCTCCGGCAGCTCCGGTATCTCAGAAGTTAGCGCCGGTTCTACGGTTACATTCGTAAAGGTAGCAAGAAACAACGGAGCAAAGCACAGTCTGACAAATACGAAATACAATGAGTGCCTGTCTGCTACCTTTGACATCTGCAAGAATCCGGATGTATTTCTGGACGAAGATATGGAGATTACCGCAGATGAATTCCGGGACATTATGCGTTGGCTTAACCGGAAAGAGTTCCTTCCGTTTCATTTTATCAGTGACGATGGTACTGTAGACGATATTGAAACGTGTTGGCATAATGCCAGCTTCAACCTATCAAAGCTCATGTTGGATGAGCGCACATATGGAATCCGGCTGAAGCTGGAAACGAATATGCCATATGGGTATGGCGAAGAGAAAGTATTTTCATGGAGCGCAACGGAAGACAATCTCTCCAGAACGATTATGGATACATCTGATGAAATTGGTTATATCTACCCTACGATCAGTGTGACCTGTAAACAAGATTGCGACATCATTATTACCAATGAGTCCGAGGGCTGCTCCTCTGTTATCAAGAACTGCAAATCGGGAGAGCGAATCACTATGTACGGAGATACAAATATTATTGCTTCTTCCTGCGCCGGGCATGATGTCTGTAACGATTTCAACTATGATTTCTTCAGAATCGGTAACAGTGCTACAAGGATGGAGAATATTATAACGGTGTCGCATCCGTGTGACATCGTAATGAAATATCATCCAATTATTAAATATGCACAACTATAACTGCTAAAGGAGGTGGGTTAGATGGCTGTGCGAATTCTATTTGACGAAGCCCACAATCCTATTCAGCCTACGATTGTGCTGGCCACAAGGAGCGGCAGGAAGCTTGGACGTATCCCTGTTGTTAATGTGGTGTTTAAGGACGAGATGAACAATGGCTACGAAATGTCCTTCAAGGTCTATCAAGCCGACTGTAAAAGTAATTGGGATAGAATCACAGATTTCAAACTTGTGTGGGTCAAGGAATGGAACCGATACTTTGAGATCGAGGTAGAGGTATCTGACGACGGCAGTGCCATGAAAAGCGTGACTGCTACCTCTCTCGGGAAGGCAGAGCTATCCCAAATCAATTTGTATGATAAGGAAATCAACACAGAGGATGACATTGCCAGAGAAGATTATACACCGACAGTTTTCTACAATCCTGAAAACAGAAGTGCCTCTCTACTGGATAGGTTGCTGGAAAAGGCTCCACATTATCGTATTGGTCATGTGGATGATAGTCTGAAATCCATTCAGCGTACATTCTCCTTTGACAACAAATCTATTGACGACGCTTTCAAAGAGGTCAGCGAAGAAGTTGAATGTCTGATTACTGCGGACTGTTTCGTGGATGAAGAAGGTAACTTTGTTCGGGAAGTAAACGCCTACGACTTGAAAGCACATTGTCTGGAATGCGGTAAACGTGGCGACTTCACGGATATTTGTGATAGTTGCGGCAGCACAAATATCAGTAACGGTTACGGCAAGGACACTTCTATTTTTGTGTCTACCGAAAATCTGGCTGACAATATCAAGTATTCTACGGATAACGGTTCTGTAAAGAACTGCTTTAAGTTGGAGGCTGGCGACGATTTGATGACCGCAGCTGTTGTCAGCTGTAATCCAAATGGAAGCGCATACCTCTGGCATATCACAGATGATGTGAAAGAGGATATGTCGGATAGTCTGGTAAAGAAGCTGGACGAATACGACCGGCTGTATGCCTACTATCAGAAAGAACATACCGTTACCATACCTGATACACTGCTCAATGCGTACAATGCTCTGATTGAAAAGTACAGCGCATATACTTCTGATTATAAGAAGGCTGTCAAGAATATTGTCGGCTACCAGACTATTATGGAACGGTATTTTGATGCGATTGATTTTGGAATTTATCTAACGAGCGGTTTAATGCCAGCTCCGGATATGGCCGAAACATCTGCTGGAGACCAGATTCGCATTATACAGGAAGCACTTCTCTCCCCTGTTTCTGTGCGGAATATTGAAACGTGCTCTGCGTCTACTGCTGAGAGCGCTGTGCTTGGAATAGCAAAAGCAGTGGCAGATAGCCGATACCAAATCAGAGTTTCAGAATCAACTTACGCAGATAAAACGTGGAGCGGCATTATTCAAGTTACGAATACTTCTAACGAGGACGACGCTGCTACGTCCGCTCGTCTATCTTGCAAAGTGAATGATGACTACGCCGGATATGTAAAACAGAAGATTCTGAAAACAATGAAGCGCTCAACTGATGATGCTACCAGTATTGACGCAATGTTCAAGCTGTCAGATGAAAAATTTTCAGCAGAGCTTCAGAAGTATTGCTTGTCCAGGCTGAGTGCGTTCCGGGATATTTGCCAAAGCTGTGTGGATATTCTGATCGAGCAGGGTATCTCCGATGATTCTAAGTGGGCTTACAAGGATGACGATCTGTATCAGAGTCTGTATCTTCCTTATTACAATAAGCTCCAGATTCTTGAATCTGAAATTCAGCTACGGGAACAAGAAATCGCTGTTGTTACCGGATCATACGATGCCGACGGGAATTTGATAGCAGACGGAATGAAGTCATTCTTGCAGTCTGAGAAGGACATGATTCAGAAAAGCCTCAACTTTGATGACTACCTTGGTAAGGAATACTTGCTGGAGTTTGCTGCCTATCGCAGGGAAGATACTTACCAGAACAGCAACTATATTTCTGACGGTCTGAATAATGCCGAGCTATTTGAGATGGCTCAGCGGTTTATCCAAGTGGCACAGTCAGAAATTGTGAAGTCTGCTACACTACAGCACTCTGTCACAGCGACCCTCAAAAATTTACTGGCAATGAAAGAGTTCTCAATAATTGTTGATAACTTTGAAATTGGCAATTGGATTCGGGTCAGGATTGACAATAAGCTGTTCAAGCTCCGGCTGATTCAATATGAGATTGATTTTGACAACTTTGATAACATCAGTGTGGAATTTTCAGATGTTATCGTTTCCGGTGGAGTCGTCAGCGATGTAGAGAGCATTATCAGTAAAGCCACCTCTATGGCGACTTCTTACGATTACGTTGCACGCCAGGCAAAGCAGGGCGATAAGGGCAACAGTCAGCTTTTAGACTGGGTAAACCGCGGGTTGGACTTGACGAAGCTGAGAATTATCGACAGTGCCGAAAACCAAAATATCTCCTGGGACAGTCACGGACTGCTCTGTAAGGAATATCTCCCAATCCTTGGCAGGTACGATGACAAGCAGCTGAAGCTCATCAGCCGCGGACTGTACCTGACGGATGATAACTGGAAAACGTCCAAGGCGGGGATTGGCGACTTCACATTCTGGAATCCGAAGACCGGAAAGATGGAAGAGTCTTATGGCGTGATTGCCGATGTAATTGTTGGCAATATTATCCTATCAGAAGAGGTTGGCATCTACAATCAAAAGAACAGCATTACCATGGATGAAAGTGGACTAACTATCACCGCCTTTAAGGAGAATGACAAGCCTTCTGTCATTTTCAATGTGCGCAAGAAGATTATTGACGCTGACGGCAACGAGCAGTTCTACGACGAGCTGTATCTGGATGACGA
The DNA here is from genome assembly GCA_934725835.1 of uncultured Odoribacter sp. Taxonomy (GTDB): domain Bacteria; phylum Bacteroidota; class Bacteroidia; order Bacteroidales; family Marinifilaceae; genus Odoribacter. The sequence goes on along the minus strand of CAKVCR010000002.1, from coordinate 18,212 downwards.
TGGAAATCTGGTTATCAATGGCAGTGTACGAATCAATTCGCAGAAGAATCCAGGTTCTACCGGAACACTGGATGATCTGAATAAGGACATCAATGATATTCAGAATCGTATCGACGGATTTAATGGTCTGTTCTTTTACATCCGTTACTCCGAAAAACATGACGGAAGTAATATGACCGAGATTCCGAATGAAAAGTCGAACTATATCGGAACCTGCAATACGGATGAAAAGACCGCGCCCACCGATCCTTCACGATATACCTGGGCAAAAATCAGAGGCGAGCAGGGATCACAGGGTATTGCAGGCACAAGCAGCTACTTCCATATTCGTTACTCCAATGATGGAAAGAACTTTACCGGAAATGGTGGGCGTGACATTGGCGACTGGATCGGCACTTGTGTCACTGAGTCTGAAACTGCACCAGATGACTTCTCTCAATACAGGTGGTCAAAGTTCAACGGCACAGACGGTATCAATACCGCATATGTCATGTTATACAAACGGTATGAGGTTACGCCTCCCAGAATCAGTTCTGATTTACAATACTCCTTTGAGACAGGGAAACTGAATGGCGCGATGGAGGGTTGGTCTCAGAATATCCCTGCGTCAGATGGTCGTCCGTGCTATGTAATTCATGCAATGGCAGCTTCGCAACAGCTTACGGATACCATTGCGGCAAGCGAGTGGACAGAGCCGACGAAAATCGTAGAGGATGGTTTACCTGGCACAAACGGATATAGTACAGCAGCTATCTTCTTGTATAAGCGTTCCGCCAGTGTCGTCACTGTTGACTGGGCGGATGTACTTACCTATTCATTCAGTCTAAAGAAACTGACAACGATTCCCGCTGGATGGGCTGCATCAATTCCGGATGGAGACCTACCTCTATATGTCACTGCGGCTACTGTTGCTTCTACAACGGCAACGGATACTGTAGCGCCGGAAGAGTGGTCGGCACCTGTTCTATTATCAAAGAACGGTACGGACGGTCTAAATTCAGCAACAGTCTTCTTATATAAAAGAAGCGCATCCATACCTGGCAAGCCGAGTAAAGACGCGACCTATACATTCGCTACTGGAACGCTGTCAGAAACTGACGGATGGTCTGCGGATGTGCCTGCCGGTGCAGATCCATGTTATGTGGTTCATGCCACAGCCGTGTCCAGTTCAGATGTTGATATAATCAGCAGCAGTGAGTGGAGCGAGCCTGTTGTGCTCGCACAAAACGGCAGTGACGGTACAAACGGTCATAATACCGCATCCGTTTATTTGTACAAGCGTTCTAAAGCAGCTGTAACTGTAGATTGGACAGATACATTGACATATGTCTTTTCGTCTAAATCACTAAGAAGTGTGCCAGCTGGATGGTCACAGACAATCCCTGTGGGTACAGACCCAATTTTTGTGACGATGGCTGGCGCATATAGTGATACAAACACAGACGACATTGCGGCAAACGAGTGGAGTGAACCTGTTGTTCTAGCTCAGAACGGTGTAGACGGAGAAAATGGAGCTGACGGTGTTAGCTCTTATTTTTATGTCCGTTACTCTGAAAAGCCTGACGGAAGTAATATGACCGCTACGCCTACAGATACCACCTACTATATCGGTATCTGCATCACAGAGTCTGAAACTGCACCTACGGACGTATCTCAGTACAAGTGGTCAAAGTTCCGTGGCAATGATGGTATCCCCGGAGCCGCAGGTGCGGACGGAAGAACACAGTACCTACATATCAAGTATTCCAATGATGGTCAGAACTTCACCGGAAACGACGGTGAGGATATCGGCGATTATATTGGAACACTTGTTGACTTCGATAAAGAAGACTCCATGGATTTTAGTGCCTATACATGGAAGAAATTCTCCGGTGATTTCAGTGCTGAATTGGAAGAAATTAAAAATCGGATGGATCAGAATATCGATGCAATTTATGAGGACATTGCAAAGAAGGAAAGTGAAATCTACGGGAAAATCGACAGCGACACTTCTAACATCCGAGATTCAATCACGAATCAGGTCAACGGTGTTCAGGAAACAATCAAGAGAAACTATGATGAAGTTATTGGTGAATCTAAAGCCATCCTAGAATCTTATAAGGCGGAACTCGGACAGTATATGTCGTTTGGTGATAGCGGCCTTATCCTTGGTTCTTCCAGCAGCTCCTTCAAAACCGTCATTGATAATGGAGGTATGTATTTCAAGGAAGGGGATGCAATCGTATCTTATGTAAAAAACAATCAGCTGCACATCCCTAACGCTGTCATCGAGAACACAATGATGCTTGGCAAGTTCTTTTTCTCCCCAAGAAGCGACGGCGGTGTATCGCTTGTGTGGCAGGAATAGGAGGAATAAATGGCTAGTTGTAATTTATCTTACGGTGGCTCTACAGGGGTCTTACAAGCCTCTGCAAGTGTATCAGAAGTAACAAGGACAGGCACACAAAGGAAGGTGCGCCTGTCCGTCTTCGTAAAGCCTATTGATTACAGCGGTGCAAGAACATTCGGGTTTAGCGTAAACCTCAACGGCGATGAGTCATATACAAACGGATCTTCTATTGACGGCGGCGGATACACAATCTATAACGACGAGTTCTATGTCAATCTCCCATACGGTTCAACATCCGCCTCTATCAGTTTCAGCTTCAGTGCAACCGTCGTGTCGCCAAGTTCGGGCAATAAAACAATCAGTGGAACGATTACGTCTATCAGTGGCTTAACTGTAGAGCAGGGTGATACCACACTATCGGGGGCCGGAAACACACAATTCGGCTCTGCGTGCAGCGTGACATGGAAATCTCCCTCCTCTTCCATGTACCATAAGCTACGCTTTTCACTTGGCTCATGGTCTGATATGACAGCGCCTATACATCCTGGTACAACTTCAACATATACATACACAGGGTATACAATCCCGCTCGGAGTGGCAAGCCAGATTCCAAACGCTGAGTCGGCGACGATGACAGTTACGCTCTATACATACAGCAATAGCAACTGTACGGCACAAGTCGGCTCTGCCTCATCTGTTAACTTCACGGTGACGGTCCCCGCAAATGTAAAACCGTGGATATCAAGCAGGTCTGCCTCTATTGACAACAGCGAAAATGCCACTGTCAATGGGTGGGGCATCGCCGTTGCCGGTTTTACAAGGCTAAAAGTCGTTGCAAGCGCATCAGGCTCATACGGTTCTACCATTTCCAGGTTTATTATTGAAGGGGCGTATGCCGAGACAATCAGCACTTCTTCTTTAAGTTATGTAGGCGCAATCATTCAGTCTTCCGGCCAAAAGGTTCTCACGATAACCTGTGTAGATAGCCGAGGAAGACGCTCCGATTCTGTTACTACAACACCAATTACGTTCTCTTCTTATTTTGCGCCGTATGTTTCACAGCTTACGGCAGAACGAGAAAAGAACAACGGCACAGCAACTGGAAAAGTAATTCTAAAAGCCATTTTCGGATACGATGTCGTTGGCGGTAAAAATGGCGGCTCGGCAATTCTGTATTACAGGGTGTCAGGCAATACTTCGTGGAGCGGCGGATGGGCGATTACAAATAATACAGCATATATTCCGAACGTCACTATGGATGATGCGCATTCCTATACATTCAAGGTCGTTTTGACAGATTCAGTTGGGAACGCAGCAGAGAAAACCGTATTCGTTTCAACAGCGGCTGTTCTGCTGGACTTTAAGCAAGGCGGTGATGGACTCGGTGTTGGAAAAATCTGCGAGAATCCTGGAATGGAAGTCAACATGGATACGACATTTTATAAGGGTGTAAAGATTGGAGAGCTAACGCTAGAACAGTTTATGCAGAGTATAATGCGAATTTTGCCGTCAAATATGTATGGATCAAGTCTTCCGGCATATGGACAAGAAGGTCAAATCTTCTTTAAGAAAATGTGACTGAGGGTACTATATGGCAAGTGGAAGATTTAACCTTACAGAACCGTATAACAATAAAAGTCCGAATTGCGTTGAGGCGTATGTTGACTGGAGCAGCACATTAAACTACGGAACAACACACACAGTCACGATGTCACTATATGCCAGGCGGAAGGACTATACCGGCAGTACAAATATCCAGTATGGCGCACCATCTTGGACGAGGACTTATACAAATGGTAGACTTGTGTTTAGTGGAGGCTCGTTCGTACACATCTGCACAGTACAAACAACCGTGTCTTCAGATACATCGGGCGCTGCGTATTTCGGAGCTACGTTCTATGCTGGATTCTATAGCTCGTCATACGGGACAAGAAGAATGTCCGGTACAATCTACTCTTTACAATTGGACAGGCCTAAAGTCTCTGTATCTATCCAAAATAGCTATAGCGATGGGATATCATGTACCGTTAACAATTCGTCGCCAACCGTTGGTTCGCAGATCACGTTCACTGTAACAATCACAAACGGCACAAAATATTCAGGGTACAATTTATCGGTATCTGGCGCAACACTCGCTTATGGGACTACCTATAATGTAACCGGAAACGTTACCGCAACTATAACCGGTACAATCCGAAACTATACATTATCAATCAGTCAAACAGCCGGTATTGCCGTAACGGTAAAGAGCGGAAGCACGATATATAGTAATGGTAGTTCGATTCCGTATGGAACAAACATCAGTATTTCTGCATCGCTTAGTAATGGATATGATTTTGTAAGTTTCACCGTGAATGGCAGTTCGTATGCTTTAACGAACACAGTCAGTATCAGCGTATCTGGAAATGTTACAGTGGCTGCAAGCGCACGACAATCCGGCGTCGTTTATATTCGAGATAGCAGCGGTTCTTTTAATAAATATCAGGTATATATATATACCTCTCAATACGGATGGGCATTGTACAAGCCGATGCTATATTCCGGAGGCACATGGAATACATGCAGTTAGGAGAAAAGGAATTATGAGTAATACTATGAAGCCGATTACAGTTGCCAGGCAGGAATTTATTCAGGAGATGCAAGAGTTAATCAACGATTGCCCACTCCCCTATTTTGTCATCGAGTCCATCTTAAAGGATTTCTATGCGGATGTAAAGGTCCTGGCACAGAAGCAGCTTGAATCCGATATGGAACGCTATAAGAACGCACAGAAGAAAGGTGATACCTGATGGCATATCTGTCAAAGCAGGAATATGAAAAGCGACTCGTGGCAATCCGAATGGATAATGCAAGCGTAGCACGAAAACAGAGTTTGAAAAGAGAACGCTCAAAATATCGCCACAAAATGAAACTACCGTCCACGAGCAAGTTGCTCCTATGGACGGCTGTTTTGTTATGTGTGGAAATTATCTGGTTCTGCGAATACGCTTTTGCTGTCACAAAAGACACGAGCTTTCTCTATGTTCTCGCCGGAGTCCCAACCACTTTGGTACCTACGATTTTGAGCTACTACTATAAATCAAAGTGTGAGAACACAGCTGGCGGAATTGTGTACGAGACAGCAATGTCTCAAATCGAAACGGGCGGCGGAGAAGAAGCCGTCGGATAAGGAGTAAGGTATGAATATTATGGATGGTTTTATGAATTTTCTGATGTTCGTGAATAATCATTGGACAGAAATCATTGTCATCATTGGACTATTACTGGCGGTCGGCAAGAAAGTTGCTGCCTATCTGAATATGTCTGACGACGAGAAAATTGCAATTGCAAAGAAGCAGCTAGGCGAAACAATGCTGAAGCTGGTGACTCAGGCCGAGAAAGACTACAACGCATGGGTGCAGGCCGGTGCTGTAAAGCGTTCTGAGGTTATCGACGCTATCTTCCAGAAATACCCCATTCTGAATCGTGTTACCGATCAGGAGACTCTGATTGCTGAAATTGATAAGATGATCGATGCCGCTCTGGTTGAGATGCGGGAGATTTTCAGCAAGAACCAGGAACATCTGACTTAACAACGGGCGGATATTTCCGCCCGATTTTCATTAAGGTGGTGACAATATGTCTCTAGTCGGAGCAACAAATGCCGAAAAGATTTGGAACTACTGCAAGTCGAAAGGCATGAACGAGTATGGCTGTGCAGGTGTTCTGTCCAGTCTGGACTGCGAATCGGCATTGAACTCAAAGAATCTGGAGGATAACTATGAGCGCACATCTGGTTATACCGACGAGTCGTATACAGCGGCGGTTGATAACGGAAGCTATACAAAATTCGTCACAGACGGATTCGGTTACGGCTTGGCGCAATGGACTTGGTGGAGTCGAAAGCAGGGGCTTCTTGCTTATGCAAAAGGACGCGGTGTATCTGTCTCCGACATGGAGATGCAGCTCGACTATCTCTATAAGGAATTGACCGAAAGCTTCACTTCTGTGCTGACTACTTTGAAAACGGCTGGCTCGGTTCTGGAGGCTTCAAATGCAATGCTGCTAAAGTACGAATGTCCACTAGACGCTGGATTATCCGTACAAAATCTCCGGGCTTCTTACGCACAGCGGTATTATGACAGGTACGCAAAGAACACAGAGGTGAAAAAGAATATGGGTTACATAACTGTAAATAAAAAAGCAAATCAAAAGCTGTCTGAACATTTCAGTTCCAGTGAGTTTGACTGTCACGGAAATGGGTGCTGCGGTAGCACAATTATAAATGAAAAGCTCGTTCAGTATCTTGAGCAAATCAGGGCGCACTTTGGTAAGCCAATCACTATCACAAGCGGATACCGCTGTATCGTACATAATCGGAATGTTGGAGGCGCCACAGGCTCCAGGCATAGCAAAGGCGATGCCGCCGATATTGTTGTTCAAGGTGTAACTCCGAGGACTGTTGCTCAGTATGCCGAGTCTATTGGTATCTTGGGTATTGGATTGTACGAGACGTCCGCAGATGGGCACTTCGTGCATATCGACACGAGGGATTACAAGTCCTATTGGTATGGACAGGCATGTGCCGCACGCACTACCTTTGGCGCATATTCCGGCTCTACAGGTAGCAACACATCTGCAGGTTCCACATCCACGGCAACCGGCGATAACTATATTCTGGCAATTGGCAGTTCTGGTGCCAAGGTAAAGACTCTGCAAGAGAATTTGATTGCTCTCGGTTATAGCTGCGGTAAATACGGTGCGGATGGGAGCTATGGCAATGCAACAGCACTTGCTGTCAGAAAGTTCCAGAGTGAGCATGGACTTGGCGCAGATGGTATTGCCGGATATTTGACCCTGACGGCCATTACGAAGATGCTTCAGGAGAAGAACGCCTCCGGTTACTCTATCAAGGTGAACGCTTCCGTATTGAATATTCGGAAGGGTGCTGGCACGAACTACCCAATCACTGGCTCCATCAGAGATAGGGGGACATATACAATCGTTTCAGAATCATCCGGCACTGGGGCTACCAAGTGGGGTAAGCTCGCAGATGGCCGTGGCTGGATCTCCCTGGATTATTGTATGAAACCGTGATTTCACAAATGAAAAAGAACACCAGGAGGTGAAAAATGGACACTGAAACGGTTTTGAATTGGCTGTCCAATATCTCCATTGGTACCATCATCGCAGTTGTTACCGCGATTGGTATCATCGGAGTGGGTATTTGGAAAGTCATCTCTATGATTATTCACTTGCATGACAGCTACACTGAAATCAGAGAGGAGCGAGATCAATTGAAGCAGAAAGTTGAAGACCACGACCGTGAGCTTGAGGATATCAAAGGCCAGTTCGCAGGTGCGATTGAAGGAATCACACAACAGCTTTCTGAAATTAAGTTTGCTCTCGATGAGCAGCGAGAAACTAAAATTAAAGAACTGCGCCATCAAATTACAGTAGCTGCTGAAACAGCACTAGCAAACGGAACAATGACCGTCCGCGAATGGACGTCCTTGCATGAGATGGTTGATGAATATGTAAACAAGTACCATCAGAACTGGTATGTGAAGCCACTTATTGCAAAGGTGGATCAAGATGTTCATGTTATCGGTCGGCTCGATGAACACGGGAATGATATTGTTGAATGACCGATGCGAATAGAGGTGAGAATGAATGGAAGTCTTCATTAACGTAATTGGTCAAAAGCTTAGAATCGCTACAAATTGCAGAACATTTGTAGAAGGGACGATGAACTTCATTAAGTTTACATTTATCCTCTCTGACGAATGGACTGGGCTTGAAAAGAAGGCGCAGTTTATTCAGGACGGAGAAGCAATTAACCGAGAACTTGACGGAAATAACAGTGTATATCTGCCGTCTGAAATTCACAGCGGCACATTTGAGCTGCTTCTTCGCGGCAATATGGGTTTGACCTCTGCAGTAACGGACGCACTCGCATTGAGTGCAAAACGCTCCGAATACCGCATCGATGGTAAGGACTGGGATTATGTATTTGCCACTGTCGAAGAGATGAAGCAATATCTTGGTATTAAATAAGAAGGAGGGATTGCATGTATAACGCAGTAAAAAAAGGTAACGTGTATGACTACAATTATAAGAAGTTCGTATGCGACACTATCAGCGACATGAATGCCATTGAGACAGAAAAGCTGGCAGCGGGTTCCACTGCTCTTGTGCTAAACGCAGAAGGCGAACAGGCTCTTTATATTCTGTCTAATCAAAAGAAATGGGTTGTATACACTGCTCCGACTGGCGGCGGCTCCGCAGGCGGTATAGGTTACGACGACATTGCGTCTCTGGAGGATACTCAGGAGTATCTTGGAATCTGAGGTGATTTGAGTGACTGATATTAAGGATAAGCTTGTATCCCTCGAATTGCTGAAAGTATATCACGACTACAATGAATCTGCTTATTCCAAATATATCCGTCTTACATATGAGAATGGTATTGTGAAGGACTCTGAGAACAAATCTATGTCCTTCACGGATATCTATACTTTGTCTACGGATAATACCAAGCGTGTATGCGTTTCGAATGGGGACTCTATCATGTTCTGCATGGATGTATCCACATCCGCTATTGACTTCGTAGACTTGCATTTTAAGAACGGAAAATACTACATCGGATGGATCACTATTGATAGCGGCAACCGTGTATCTTATAAGGAAATCGGGATTGCTCTGTCTGGTGATATTATCAAAAACTTATCTGAAATGGCAGATGATGAAGATCACAGGACAGTTACTGATGAGCAGATTAAGACTTGGAACAACAAGAGTGATTTCAGCGGCAGTTGGAACGATTTAGAAGATAGACCGATTGCTACCGTTGAACAAACAAAGGCGTTTCTGAGTCTTGTATGATAGGAGGTATCAGAATGGCAGAAACAAAAGACCTGCTTGTTACATTAGAGGATTTGAAGGCCGTCCATGATGACCACGAAAATAAATTAGGTAACAAGGTTGAAAAGGTAGATGGCATGGGGCTGTCTGCAAATGACTACGACGCAGCTGCCAAGAAAAAGGTAGATGCGATCCCTGCGAATCCCAAGTACACGGATACTGTATATGACGACGGTCCGCTAAAGACTGCTATCAAGGCTGGAACTATCGAAACCGCCGAGTGGCATTTGGGATTCTATCTGGATGAAAATGGCGATTTGTGCCAGAAGGAGGACTAATATATGGGTAAGGTTGGAACAGAGGCAACTCTGCTTAGGGTGCTAGATGCAATTTCAGACGGCAACGCATACCTGAAATATCTCGCTGAGGATCGCATGTTTGATGTCAAGGACTTGCGCCAGATGAAGTTAATCTCTGACGCAGGCCTTGCAAAGGACTACTTTAGCATCGGAGATCAGATTACTATCGATTATACTGCAACCGATGGCACTAAGTATGATATGCCATGGGATATTGTGCATATCGGTGATGCTGTCCTGTCAGACGGAACGACTAAGCATAACGCCATCTATTTGCAGTCTCACTTTGCGACTGTTGAGGGCGTGCAGTATGACCATCAGGAGAATGAAAAGGCTACTGAAGAGACTGCTCAAGAAGGTATGTATTACTATATTCCAAATCCCAGTGGTGACGGTAGCTTCCAGCTGCTGAATGTCAATACCGGAGATACCATCGACTATACTGCAAATCCGACCGTGTATCATAGTGCTATTAAGGATACCACCGGCAACATTGTGCGGTATGGCTACAATCGTGAAACGCACGCCGCTATGCCTCAGTGGCTGAACTCCACCGCAGAGAAGGGTAAGTGGTGGACTGCTAAGCATAAGGGCGATGTGGCTCCTGATCAGCTGAACAGTGTACGTGGCTTTATGGCTGGTCTGCCTGAAGATTTTGTTGGCTATATGGAAACTCTGAAAATCACTCGCGCGTTAAATACAATCAGTGAACCTGATAAGAACATTGCCAGTGATAGCTATGACGCGAAAATTTTCTTGCCTAGCATTGAGCAGATGTACATCAAGCCACAAGCCGCAGCTGGTCTGGAAGGCGAAGCATGGGATTACTACAAGCAACTGGCGGTTGGAGCTGGATTAAGCGGTCCGTTCCAGTGGTGGCAGACTTATCCCATCCTGATCAGCTACGCACTGAACTCTCAATCAGCGGCGCAGGTTGTGCGCCTGTCGTCCGCGTATCGTGGCTTTAGCTGCAACACCTGGTGCGTCGACACCTCCGGCTATGTCGGCAGTTTCAACGCGAATAGCGCGTATAGGTGCCGTCCCGCCTGCGTAATCTAACAAAATCTAAACAATCGTCCCCACGCCTGATAGCGTGGGGACAAGTCGTAGCGAAAGGAATTTGAAAGGAGTTTATGAGCAAAGGAAATTATAACAGAGATAATTGGCCTACGAAATTTACAATTACACTAGATGCTTGCAGTCTTGCAAGTTATACGGCCAAAATCCTTGACAATAAAAATATCTTTCCAGAAGGATGCGGAGATGAAATCGTGGCACGGCTACGAAGCTATACGCTGCAAATTTACTTAGATTGCTATGAAGCCAATGACTGGCGTGTTTACGATGCGAACGATTATATGCAGCGGAGGTCTTTACAGGAGCACGCAGTTGATATATGTAACCTGTGTCTACCGCTTATTCAGCTTGCTAAACATCACTTTCATTTAGACACCAAGCGCATGATGTATTGGGGCAAGATGGTAATTGATCTGAGAGATAAGATTCAGAATTGGATCAAGTCCGATAAAGTAAGATATTCAAAATACTGTGATTAAAACACACAGGATGTAGGCTGAACGCAGAATGTGCGCCTGTCGTCCGCGAATCGTGACAATAGCTACAACACCTGGTACGTCAACACCTCCGGCAATGTCAACAACAACAACGCGAATAACGCGAATAGGTGCCGTCCCGACTGCATCTTTCTCCTGCAAAATGCCTCTGGCGTAACCAGAGGAGTGGGAGTGCAGCATAGCAGGGAGCCGAATTCCTGGCCGCTTGTGCGGCGAACAACACAGCCATGATGGTGTGGCCTTGCGAGGTACTCACCTATTACATGGCAGAACAATGAGGAAAAGGAGAACATGGAATCAGAAGAATATATAATCTCGCCGGAAGCGATGTATGACTCAACTGTGAAGTGTAAGAAAGGCAAGCTCTATAAATCTCAGGTAGCAAAATTCTGGCTACACGGGATCGAAGAATGCTGGAAACTATCCGACCAGTTGAATGATGGTACATACAAAGCCGGTAATACCCACGTCGTACATATTACAAGGCCAAAGCACAGAGAAGCCGTTGCTACTCAGTTCAGAGATAGGGTTTATCAGCGCTCCCTGAATGACTGTGCGCTATACCCAGAAATGACGAAATCGTTTATCTATGACAATATGGCCTGTCAGCAAGGAAAAGGTACCGACTTAGCAAGAAGCCGTATCAAAGAGTTGCTTCACAGAGCGTATCTGAAATACGGGGCTGACTTCTATATCCTGCAATGTGATGTCCAAGGCTATTATAAGAATATGCGTCATGACGTTGTAACTGTTTCGTTCGAGCGTAAGCTACCGCCAGGAATATTGAAGCGAACAACGGATGTACTTGGAACGCAATACGAAGGTGACATCGGATACAACCCAGGAAGCCAGATGGTGCAGATTGCTGGCATCTCGTTCCTGGATAAGTTCGATCATTTTGTAAAGGAAACATTGCGCAGAAAAGAGTATATGCGTTATATGGATGACTTCTTTATTATTGGAAAGACCGAAGAAGAATTGCAAAATGTTCTTGTGGATATTCAAAAGTATTTGAGTTTCATTGGGCTTACTACACATCCGAAGAAAACGCGAATCTTTCATCAGAAATCCAAAATGAAGGTACTAGGATTCTCTTTTTATGTTACAAAAACGGGTAAAGCAATCATGCAGATCGATCCGAAGAACATCAAAGATCGTCGGAAAAATATTTACAGGTGTGCCCAGCTGGTTAAGGCTGGGGAAATGACAAGGGCAAAAGCGGATGAATTATTTACCTCATGGCTCGCTCATGCAACCAAGGGTGATAATCCGCACGCCATAGAAAGAATGAAGAAATACTATCTACAATGTATGGAGGGATGAATTATGTTCAACTTCAAAAGGCTTATGATGCCACTGTATGTTCGCCAACAGCTGGAAAATCTGGCTGCTGAGAACGCAGAACTGCGTCAGCAGGTCGCTGAGCAGGCCGACGCTCTGATTGAGCTGGCTGAAATGTGCGCTGTCGAAGAGGAGGCTGCAAATAATGGTTAAAATTTATGTTAGAAAGATTCGTGAGAAGGCTGTAAATCCCAAGACCGGAGAGGTATGGGTAGTCGATGATGTCCCTGAGAAGTGGCGTGCCGCTGTCGCCAAGGAACTGGAGAAATATGAAGACATGAGCGCAGAGAATGTGTAAAAAAAATAGGTAGGACGTGATTGTCCTACCTTTTTTTTAGCGACTACTTATTTTGATTCAAGTAATTCAACAGCATATTTACCAGTGTCCTGAATCAAATGCACGTATGTGTCCATTGTAATTTTGACACTCGCATGTCCGAGAAGCGTGGATATCGTTTTGATGTCCGTTCCCTGCTCGAATAAGAAACTTGCAAAGGTATGTCTGAGCGAATGCACGCCTGTTCTTTCTATTCCGCAGTTATCCAACACACGATAGAAAGACCTCTCGAATCGCTCGTGCGTAACTTGGCCTCCACGCATTCCGCATACGACCTGCTCGCTATCTGGATGGCTATCACACAGCCTCTGAGCGGCTTCGAGAGCTGCGTTATTTAAGGATATAATTCGTGTCCCGGAATATGTTTTCGTGGTGCTCATGACTACAGTGTGGCCGCTGGCACGGCTCCCGTCTGCGTTTCTCTTACCAACTACTTGGGCGTTTCTTCGCACAATCATCTTCTTTGCATTAAAGTCGAGATCTTTTTTCTGAAGGCCGATCAACTCCCCCATCCGCAGTCCCGTATTAAGCGCAAGGATGAACGCATCTCCATATGGGTAAACAGGCGCACCAGTGCTGTATTTTCTTCCGCATTCTTCTGTAATAAGATTTGCTTCTTCTCTCGTGAAATAGCGGATTTCCTTTTTCTTAAAGTTGGACTCATTTGGTCTTGCGGCCAAAATCGCAGGATTATATATGATGTCTCTCTTATTGAAAGCGTAAGTGAGAACGGCGTTGACGCAATCGTATGCTTTCTTAACTGTTGAGTAGGAAAGCCCTTCGTTCTGAATCTCAGACAGCATGGAACCAATGTCCTCCGGTGTGATCTCTGAAATTTTGAATGCGCCCATTCTTGGGATAACCTGCTTTAAGGCGGTAGACTCCAGTCTGTCGTAACTGGAAGGCTTTAGTGAAATCTTTTTGACACCTATGAGCCAGCTCATAAGATAATCTTTTAGAAGTGTTTGCTGTGGATTTAACGGAGAGCCACTCTTATTGTATTCTCTGATTTTGCGTTTTACTTCCGCCTCGGTTTTACCTGAGAAATATTTGTACTTAATTTTTCCATCGTCACCACGTCCAATAGAAACTCTGCCAGACCATGTACCACTCTCTCGTTGAACAATCGTTCCAGTTCCTTTTTCCCGTCTTTGCATTGTGATATACCTCCGATAAAAATCAGATAGATATACAGACTTGGTTCCGCATATCTATATGTATATCTATTTTCTGATACTACCTGATAATACCTGGTATTTTTCAGCAAATAGTCAAACGCTTGTTTGTATATAAGGAATCATATCACAAAATCACGGAAAAGTAAAGTGGAAGAATTTGTTAGTGTTTTTATAGATTTTCGCCAAAGTTTTATATAAAAAGGAAAGAAAAGTCCTGTATGCACTTGACTACATACAGGACTGCTGGAGGTACCGCCCAGATTTGAACTGGGGAATGAAGGTTTTGCAGACCTATATGCACATTAAAAAAATCATTGATACACACTGCTTTTTTAATGTATATCGTGCATCTGTATATCTATCGTATATCTATTGATAAAGATTTGACTATCAGTAAAGGAATGATTTCCCCGGTCTTTTTTCAAGCCAGGAGTCAAGATGCTCTCGTCTGACATATAGTTTTGCATTCATTTTGAACGACGGAAATCCATTAGCAGACATAAGTGCATAGGCCTTCGTCTTACCAATTTTGAAAATTCTCTGGATATCATCTACAGTATACAAGACGATTTTACCTGTGTCAACATTGTTCATGATTTCTTTCCTTTTTATATAAAACTTGGGCGGGTACTCCCGCCCAAGTTTTATCTCCCCGTATGTCCGAATCCGCCAGAACCACGCTCTGTGTCGCTGAGTTCGTTGACTACATCAAAAACCTGTGGACGCTCATATGGCTGAATCACCATTTGGGCGATACGGTCACGAAGTTCTACTGACTGGGTTTCGGTAGAATCATTGTACAGTGCTACCATAATCTCTCCACGGTAATCTGAATCCACAACGCCAACGCAGTTCGCAAGCCGCAGTCCACGTTTGGTAGCAAGTCCGCTGCGCGGATAGATGGCTCCGAAATATCCATCCGGTATCTCTATGCTGATTCCAGTATGGACGAGTACAGTTTCGCCTGGAGCGATGCTATATGTATCACTGGAAGATAAATCCATTCCGGCTGCACACTTAGAGCCGTATGTAGGAACTACCGCATTTGGGCTGACAAGTTTAATTTTCAAATTGACTTCTCCTTTTGCTCCAACGTATACACGACGATTTCAATGTCCGTATCTTCAAATACTTTTTCGATCACTTTACACACGCACGCATTTGCTGACTTCCAGACAAGTCTGTCAAGGCCGCAACCAATACGTGGCATTGCGATTTTCTTGATTCCGTGTTCTAGGCACTGGCTCTTCATATCTACCAGTGCTTCCTCCAACGTTTCTAGCGTTGGCTTCTGGAAGAAAAATTTCTTCGTAACAAGATTAAATGCGTCGTCTACAAGCAATGCAGTGCCAACTCTATCCACTGTGCGTGGATACATCTCGTTTAGCCTCTTACGCATATTATAGACAACATCGAATTCTTTCGCTATTCCCTTGCCCAGAGCGTAATCCGCGCTGATACAATGCGCTAGATAATAGTTATCCGGTGCAAGAAAAACATTTCCTGCTTTCTCTATCAGCTCCATATCATTGCCTCTCAGACGAGTCGAAACAACTTTGCAGCGCCGTAAGCAATTCCTGTTACAGCGTAGAACCAAAACCAACGCTTCGTAAGAGAGTCAGTTTTTACAGCAATTGATAAGCACAGGGCGTATGTAAGTAATTCCATTTGAATACCTCGATTCTTTGTTTTAGTCGAGAATTACAGCAATAACCAGGGCGACGATGACGAGCAGTGTTGGAATCCACATAGGGGCAAGCACCCACCACCATGACCATTTAATTACGCTGCAAAGTTTCAAGACGATAAATGCAATCGTCAGTAGACTCATAAAACTGATACCGCCTCCGCCACTCTGTCGGATTTTATTTTTGCTCATTGCTTCTCCTTTGCATTTTGTATTTTACATTCTTCTTTTCTTTTGTTTCTGTAATCCATATATGCCTGGGTATAGTCGTAGCTTTTACCAAACACTGCAAGTGCTACCTTGTATAGTTTTGGCTCATACTGACTCAGGACAGACATTTCGTCACTGATTCTTTTGCCAAACGGACAGCCCACACATCCTGTGCGTACAAGTCCATATTCTGTATAGCATTTACTATGAGCAACACCATAATGCGTGCAATACTCCTCTTTGTCAGAATCCCTAAACCAAAAAACTGGTCTGAATACGTCAGTTCCTACAGCCGCTTTTTCTGAAAAGCATGATTTATATGACATGCTGCGTATTCCACCTTCAGCTTTTCTGATACCAACGCATGACAAATCATACCCGCCTCTTTTTATCAGGCTGTGTATCGGATTTTTCTTTGCGTGCTGGCAGCACACGCCAGATATACGAAACTCCGGAGGATTTTCAATCAAGAATTCTTTCAAATATGGAGATCTTTCAATAGACCACTGGGTTGTATTACCGTCGTGAATATTGCACCACCATCTGAGTGCCGACTTACATGATGGATATTCCTCACACAATACGTCAAATGGCTTATCTTCCCACTTGAAGTTGTGCATTTGTAATCGCCGCATCATATCTGATAC
Source organism: uncultured Odoribacter sp. (assembly GCA_934725835.1). Classification (GTDB taxonomy): domain Bacteria; phylum Bacteroidota; class Bacteroidia; order Bacteroidales; family Marinifilaceae; genus Odoribacter. The sequence goes on along the minus strand of CAKVCR010000002.1, from coordinate 1,707 downwards.
ATATTTACTCCAAAAAGGAATACCGTATTCCTTTGTACAGGTTGGGATTGATTTGGATGGACGGATTCTTTCTATTGTTATCCCATACTTGTCTTCAAGGGATTTCAAATGTTCGAGTGTTGCTTGATACTCTAGTCCGGTATTGAAGAAAACGAAATCTACTTTACCCCATGCTCCACACCGAAGCAGCATATCGAGCATTACATCACTGTCGCCCCCCCCACTGACGGAGCAAACAATCTTATTGTGTTCATGTACAACTTCGTAGCACTTTATCAAAGCATTGCGAATCACGAAGTTATCAGGAGAGGCGGCAATAATCTCTTCTAATTCATCCATAACCAATGTCAAAATCTCCTAAATATCATTTGGGTCACAATCATCGCAATTCTGCATTCCATAATATGCACAAAGCGTGCAACAAAATTTGGCTTCCCATACATCGCAACTGTCTGCCATAGGGCAGGAATCACAGGGGTACTTGTCTTCCATAAATTTTACAGTTCACCTCCTATTGCTTATCAAACACAGCTTGCATCAAAACTGTAAACTTGCTTCCGTCCAAACATCCTTTTATGAAGCACCGCTCTGTTTGAAGCTGTTCATCCCATCCGAAATGTTTGCAATTTAGGCACATTTCTGTGTATTTGCAAAACTTTGTTTCACTTATATCCATGTACTTTTTATGTCCAAATCCCACGCGTCAGTAATGCCATCCCTCGTTTTTTTATTTTCTTCGTCTTGTGCTTTCTTCATGACTTTCTTAGCCCACTTGGTATATTGACGAAAATCTAAATAAGTATGGAAGCAAATAGGATCGCCGTCATATACAGCGTAGCCATTTAGCAACTCCCATTTCTGAGGAGCTGCATTGTATAGGCTTATAAATTTTTCAAATGTCAATATGGGAGATGTATTTTCTAATAGACGTTTTGTCCTGTCATATCTATCGAACAATGTTAAATATAACAAAAAGAGTATCGTCGGAAGGAATAAAACGATTACATATAGAATATCTTGCAAGTTATTTCTCCTGTTTATCAAATGTTAGTTTCATACACTGTTTTCATGCTTTACCAAGCAAGAACCGGGATTGCTCCCGGATTGTTGTGGTCATTGTTTGAGAAAATTAGCAGTAGACATACCAGAATAAACACCACTGCCCATGCGGATTCTGTCAATTGAACCATCTTACCACCGGCTCTCCTGCGAAGCCCTTCTCCCAGATGTACCAGGCATACGCTTGGGCGCTGTTATTCTTCCTCTGTTCGGTGCTAAAGTCTCCATTCTTGCAGCAACAGATTCGGTTAGACGAAATATAAATATACTTTGGAGGATATGTATCAAACAGTTCCCGTCTGGCTTTCCCCTCCAGGAATTGCACCTTCAAAAACATGGCAACTCTGTGACCATCCGTGACGGACTCAACCGCCTTTTGTACAAATTCCTTTGCATACTTGTACGGAGGATTCGTAATAATGTCGCCGTCGAACATGACATCCGATTGTAGAAAATCTACTCCTGGCTGTCCAAAGCCACGGTCAATCAGATCAGTTGACCATACGTTGTATCCCCGCGCCTGAAGAACCTTACTCAAATGTCCTTCACCACAGGCGCACTCCCATACATTCGGTGAGAATGACTCTCTATCCAGCAACAGTTCCATAGCCACTGGGTCTGTTGCGTAATAATCATTTTCCTCCCTTG
>CAKVCR010000001.1 GCA_934725835.1 uncultured Odoribacter sp. | reverse complement strand
TGTTAGTAGCGCTGTAGCTGTTGCCCGGATTGCCGTTGTAGTAGACATACACGAAGTTCGTAGAGTTGCCAGCATTCGGAGAACGCTCCCACCAGTTCTGGGCACGAAGCCACAAACCTCCGTCAGATGCAACAATATTGTCATTTCCACCGTAGAAATAATGCTTATTTTTTTCGTCAGCAGGGATATAGTAATATCCAATTTCTTGATTTCCGGTGTTAATCCAAATATCACCACGTTTTACTGAGGCAGTTGAAAGAGCTGTTGGATCTGTATTAGATGTATAATATGTTGCATCATCAGGTATGATTTGACCACGGAATTTACATCTTATAGAGTTCTTAGTGAACCAAGAGATAGCGTAACCTTCATTCACATAAGGTTCTGTAGTCCATCCACCAAGCTCTCTATTAGCAGCTAAGTAAATTTTATCTTCAGATGTGATAATTTCAGTTGATTTATCTCCGGCACTAGCAGATATTTTTACAGTCTTCAACATAGATTGCCATGTCAACGGAAGTGCATTGTATACTCTTGTATTAAGGAATTTACGCATGAGACAAGCATCCCAACCACCAACATTAGTATCGGTAGCATTCATACGATGACCATGATGTAACTCATTGTTCAGAATGAATGATGCACTACATTTTTGTGAAGTAGCTCCTGCCAGTCTATAACGACCAGAATCACAATATTCAGCCCTCCATGTTTCATGAGTCCAAGCAGCCAAACGTGATGCGACATCTGCACCAAGATCTTGATACCAGATTTTACACCAGTTAATCCAACCAGTTCCATAATAGTCATATCCACCATCTGAAAACTTAACAGCACCAAATGAAAGAGTAGCATCAGTATTTGTGTTTCTGACACGAACTAATTCATAAGATCCTATTGAATCATCAAAGATGTTAGCACCTGTAGGAACATTGTATGCATATATAAACAGACGATTGCTACCTTTTACATGGCGAAGCACTACAATTCCTTTTTGCTGACCATAACCAACATTTATAGATTTGTCACCCCATTGAATATTTGGTTGGGCACTGTATCTAAGTCTGAATCCTTCGTTTCCGCTTTCCTCAAAACATGATACCAATGTATCTCCGGCATTAGTTCCAATAAATTCAAAATCAATTGCTAATGTAAATGATCTTTCATTTGCATCAAACAATTTAATTCCAGAATCAATAGCTTTTTTGCCATCAAAGTATGTATTTTCAAGCAATACTTTTTCTTCAACATTTGAATAAGATACATCATGTCCAATATTGATATCAATGTAGTCTTTTGCCTCAAAGTAGTTTTCAGTACGACCAGAAGCAATAACAGCATACAACTGAGCTTCGTTCATATCTTTCAAATCCATTCCTGGAGATGGAAGTTCAGCTCTTTTCCATACTGCGTATACATCTGTATCACCAGTTATATATCCAGTTGATTTATCCCAACCAGAAAACAAATTGTAAACATAAGAAGATTCTTCACTTGTATTTGTCGGCAAATCACCATCATATACAACTTCATCACCATAAAATGCTTCTTTGCTTCCAAGTGATAAACCAGCTCTGGAATACCAAGTTACAGTGTATTTTCTTACTTCTGTTGTGTATTCTGCAGTAACAGTACGTGCAGCAAGTACAACACTTGTGATATCATCCCATCCCTTAAATGTATAGTTATACTGAGCGTCACTAGGCAGTGTAGGTGTCTGAATATATCCAGCAGAAACAGGATCTTCCGGGGCAGCACCACGGTCTACCCACATCTCATATAACTTATCACCATTGGAATTGACGAAAGTAACAAGATACTGTGGAACTAAGTTTTGTGGATCATATGTAACTTCCAAATCTCCCCAAGCATTTTCATACTTCAAGAGTTCCTGATTACGAATCTGACCACTTACATATACACTACCAGAAAGCATAGAATTACTCATTTTAAGAATCTGGTTAAGCAATGTAGTATCACTCAGCGTCCAATTGATACCAATTAAACGTAAGGTTTGCAGTGTCTTCAAGGCAATTCTAACAATTGACAGTTCATCAACTATTGAATTTTCAACGGTAAGTGATTCAAGATTGTCGTAAGAAGCAACTTGCAAATCCGTAAGATAATTCAAGTTTCTCATTGTCATGCTGTTAATTGTAGCAGGAAGGTGAGCAATAGCAATTTTACCGTTTGTGGCAAAAAGCACACCTGTCAGAATTGTTCCTTCTGCATACAGTTTAACAAGGTTTCCACAGTTTGAAAGGTTGATAGAACCAGTCAAGTTGTGGCAGTTTCTTATATCAAGTTCTTCGAGAATCTTATTCGCACCTAAGTTAAGTGTTGTAAGGAATGAGTTACCGTAGCCCTCTGTAGTATTACCAATAACCAGTTTTCTAATTTTTGTTGCCTTAGAAAAATCATTATCATGAATATAACATGCGGACAAATCGTTAAGTTCCTGAATTCTTGAAGCACAGTAAATCAATACAGCCGTATCATCCATTGTAGTGTACGGACATTCAATCTCATACTCAATGCCAGCCTTCGCACGAACCTGAGTCGGAGAAGAGTTACCAAACATTACAGACAAATACATATCTGAATATGGAACAATATGCAATGTATAGTTTGGTTTTACAACGATATCGCTACCAGTAGGTGTGTTACAACGGAACATAATCTGATCGGCACGTACAGTAGAAGTAAGATACTTCGTACCAACATAAGCCTCTTGATCTCTTTCCCATTGTCTACGTTGATATTTCTTACGTCCATTCATCATTTCGGATAAGAAACGTGTGGTAGGAGTACCGTTCAAACCACCGCCTTGATATGTACGATAATATTTACGCTCAATATCAAGTCTCCATAATTCCTCTGGGAATTGTTCTTGCCAAGCATCAAACTCATTGATTAAGTGGTTTGCACTCCAACAGTTTGCACTAATTGACTGATATAATGTAGAAAGTTTTGATTTCATCAAATCTCTTGTTCTACACCAGAATACACTTTCAGCAGCATTGAAGATATAACCAGAACTAGGTACACCATCTGTCTTATAATCAATATCCTCTTTACCATAGCTCATAGTAAGCTCACCAGAGTTATTGATACCAAGAGCAGTATCGTTATCATAGTCCCACAAATCGAATGCATACTCTGTGTAATATGTTTTTCCAGAAGACACAGATGTATCAGATGTTTTAACATATTCACTACCAACCAACTCACAATATGTATGAAGCATAGTTGTTTTTGGATGTTTAACCGCATGGAAGTTACCAGTTTTAGCGAAGTGCCAGAATGTATTTTTAGCTCTATTATCTATCATTGTATATCGTTCTGTGAACAGATATAAATACAGCATAGAACTTTCAATGCACCAGTCGTTATATTCATTGACGAAATTCTCATCTGATGAAGTAATTACCCATTCATAAAATTCACGCCAAACTTGTTTATTTTTAAGACGTTGTGCCTCTTTTTCTTCATCTGAAGATGTAGATACGCCATCTTTAGAATCTCCGCAACAATCATAACGGAATTCAAAAGAACCATCCCAGTCATTGTAAAGAGCATCGTATGCCTTATTCCCTGCTTTCCACTGAGATGTAGAAATTGGATATACCATCTTTCCTTTTGAATCAGTTACACCAGTTTGGAATGTAGAGTTGTCCAAAGTGTTATCACTGATTTCAACACAAAATTCATTCATGTCCGTAGGATCATAAGCTCTGGAATTATCCGTTTTCTTAGAATCGCCCATGTTACCAATTGCGTAGAAGTGCCAGTTTGTATCGGCAAACTCTCTATGAGTGGAAACATCTGGATTATTCTCTTTGATGAAAATTACACAGTTTACAAACTCCATAGAATTTTTAACTTTTGAATCTCTCTTATTGCCAAGTGACTGATATGGGAGATAATCATTAAATCGTTTCTGGAGCAATGCATTGTTAGCATTTTCAGAAGAAGCAATATTTACCTTAAAGTTCCACCAGTTGTTAGGAACAGAATTTCTTGTAAGAGAAACTTTACCCTTACCATCTGTGTATTTAGTTCCATCACCAAGTACAAGCTGAGTGATATAGTTTGGATCAAGTTTGATTTTTCCTGTAGCTTGATGAATACCATCAAAACAACAGATTACATCAATATTTCTTCCGGCATATCCATACTCATTAGAAGTCGTACCTTGTCCAGCATGATAACAGTTTGTGAATTTCCAGTTGTCAAGAACAGGATCACCATTCTTGTAGATACATTCCATAGAAGTATTCTTTACGAAATCCTTTTTGTCATTTGTGAAATACGGTGCTTCAATTTTAATGACACGAAGATCTGGGCAAGCAGCAGCAACGCTTTCAGGTGTAAGTTCGTTATTTTCGTTGTAAATCTGGTTTCTGTCATAACGAGAAATCATTGTGTCAGAATCTCTTGAATCTGCAATAAAGTTAGACAGGATATCAGAATCACTCAGAGCTGCCTCATATGCTTTCATTCTGTAAATATGTACATCACAGTATGGAGAACCTATCGTGATAGGTACAGGAGCATACTGATACAATCTATGGGTTGAATCGTAAATCATAGGTCTTGCGCCAACACCATCTTCATAACTCATGATGATAGAAGTAGCATCTGAATCTTCTGTATTGATGGTATTGATATTGTACTCAAATTCAATGATATCTTCCTCACTATAAGGTACATATAAAGAATCAATGCTTGATTTCAGATATGCTTCATGTGCATTCATTTGCAATCCGACAACTGTTGAATCGGCTTGACATGATAAAAATGTGGCATCTATTTTCTGAACATTAGTTACTTTAAATACGGCTTTGAACTCAGCACCATATAAACTTGCATCACGACCAAAAAGGTTGTAATCAATAACGGCAGAAGTTCCGGCTTTTACACAAAAATACTGATTTCCTTCATCGTCAATCTGATAACCACCATTAGACCAGTCGAAGTTATCAGAGACAGACATTGCAACACCTGTATTTTTATCTTTCCAAAGTCTATTTTCGCTACTGTTTGAATAACCAGTTGGGTTAAAATCAAAAGCAAGACCGCCAGTTACAGGGTTGATATCAATTCCAAGTTCTTTAACATCTAATTTGATAGTTACAAATGTATTCTTACATTTAATAACCAATGTATGAATTGCAACAACATCAGTCTTGTAAGCCCAGGTATTATATGCTTGACTCAATGACAGTGTTGAATTTACTTTACCATCAATTTCCAATGTAACAGAAGGTGCATCTGTATTTGGATCGTAAACAACATAAGGAATACTTGTAGTGTTATACTGCTTTGCAGCTACATTACCATAATGATCGTGTCTGTAAATACAACCGATAACAGGTACATCAGAATTTTCATCGAACCAGATAATATCCTTATAAATATGTTCCGTTTCAATTGTCTTGTTATTTACGACAGCAGTAACATAACATTCCAATAAATGCGCACCATGTTCTTGTGCTGGAAGAGTATAAGATTGCAAAGTACCAGAAGCAGAAGTGCTTACAGAAGCAATTTCTACTCCATCAAGTTTAATATGTACGTCTTTAGAAATAGATCCGTATGGTGTATATGTGAAGTTGACTGTCTTTCCGGCTGGATAAGTATATCTATCACTAAAGGTAGATTCCAGTCTGACATCTACTACTTGTACAGTCCATGCTTTTACAACCATGTTTCCAGTTTCATCAGTTACAGTCAATGTGAATTTCTGTGTTCCGACAGTAACATAGTCTGACAAATCAAACTTATTCGTTCCTTGCACAAGCGCACCAGATAACACAGTATTATTACCAGATTTCCATACATAGTTAGCATCAATAAATTCTCCGTCTGCATCAGTACAAGAGAAGAGAATTTTGATTTCTGCTTTATCTGTTGTTGTAATAATCAATGGTGATTCTGTGACACGATCGACAGTTAAGTTTGTTGTAGGTTTGATATCTCCACCGCCACCGCCTTTAATAGTGAACTGGCTTTTTACAGTTTCAACATCATCTTTTACTTCGATAAGCTGGAATAAACCATCAGTATTATATGTTGCATAGTATGTATATCCTTCAACATCGAGATTAGAAAGTTCTTGCTGCAAAGAAGTAACAGCTTTACTAAGACTAGATACATTCAAATCTGTTGCATCTGTTTTATTGCCTAATCGTGCAATATTGTCATTAGCCGTAGAAATACTATCATTGATTTTTACAATCATTGTGTCTAATTCATCTTTTGTATATGAATTACCACCAATTTCTCGGAAACTTCCGTTAATCCATCTATGATGAACATATGAACCACTTTCATTCAACACGTAATAATCTGTAAATTCATTTCCCGTTTCTGGTAATTTGCTTACCACATCAGCGATTGAACCAGCAACAACATTCCAATTTCCATCAATATATTTGTAATACAGACATCCAGAAGATGATTTCAAGATATAGTCAGTATCTTCATCACCAACTTCCGGCAATTCCGTAACAACAAGAGTAGTGGCAGAACCAAATACATCCCATTTAGAATTTCCTTCGCTATCTGTAATCCACCAATACTTATCATATCCAGTATGGGCTTTATTTGGAATAAGATAGAATGTCAAAGATTCTCCTGTTACTGGAAGAGAATCACGAATTTCAATTGTAAATGCTTTATAATCAGCTAACAGAGCTTGTGCATATGTACGTGACAATGAAACCGCACCACGAATAGCATCACCAATTTTGTTGTAAACAAGAGTGTCTGTAAGTTTATAACCGTCTTGCAGTTCTGTTTTTACATCGTTCAAGTTTTTCTGAACAGTATCGGCTTTAGCTTGTGCGTATGAATATACGTCAATGGCAAGTTTTTGTGGATCATATACACTTGGCTGCATAGCATTATCCGCTTTTACAAGTGTAGTTTCAAAGTTGGCATCTACTTTTTTTCTGGAAATACTTTTATCCTGGATTGTCATTTCTGCCAATTTACCACTTTCAAGATACTGAGTAAGTTCCTTCTGAACAGCTTCCGTAATAAGATTAGCAACAACCTCATTATTCTCAAGCTGAGTAACTTTCAGTGCTAAATCATCGACTTCTGACTGACTCGCTTTTAATTTAATAGCATTGGAGTTTTCTGTCTCAGCTTTCTTTGCTCTTGTGATTTCCGCATCAAGGTCGATTTGATTTGCTTTCTTATTTACCTGTTCTTGAAGTTCTTTGTCTTTTGCGACAAGATCAGCGGAATTCTGTTCGTTCCATGTAGTCAGAGAATTTACTTTTGTAACAAGCTGAGTATATAATGATTCTGATATCTCTGTACTGTTAGCGTCAGAAACTAAAATATTCTCATCAATTGACAGAATAAGATAGTTTGTTGTGGCAATGGTTTTCTTATTGCTACCATAGAGCATAAGAGTACATGTACCAGTACCAATTTCAGCCGGGAGGTATGCGCTTTTCTCATCATCCAAATATTGATTATAAGCAACACCATTTTGTCTAAACTGAGCAAATGTTAAAAGGTCATCCCAGTCACCAGTCAAGTTAAAGACAAAACGCACAAATTCTTGTGTACCGGCTACTAAAGATTTTAGATTAGTTGCAATTTTCAATTTCTGATTCGCAACATTAACTAATATATCCATATGTCTTTTTTCCTCCCATTAAAAATAGAGCGGAGTAATCCGCTCTAAGGTTTTCTCTTTTTATAAAATTATAGTTTTATTTGGTTTTTGGTCGGATATATAGCCAACCAAACCAAAAAGAATGTGCGAATTTAGATATTATATCCACGCACATCTTCAACAAATGAATGATTTTTCATATGGGTTTCATAAGCATCCATAATAATATGATATGCAATATCAATCTCACCATTTGTCAGATTATTGTCTTTGATAATATCCTCATACTCTTTGTACAGCTTGAATACACGGTTGAATTCCTCTCTTGTAACGGAACTGTTTTCGTCAACAACTTTCGATGCAAAAGCAATAACAGTATTACGCTTATTCTCTATGAGTAGAGACAGAGTATCGGCATTATTTTTATCCAGCTTCTTATCAAATTCCTTAATCCATTTATCATTTTCTTTCAGACTTTCATTTACACTTTTAATCCAATCATCCCTCATACGAATGTTATCCGTATCGTAGTGAGATTTGAATTCATTAAGTGACTGTTGAACTTCCCTTAATGTTTCAGGAACTTGACGTAGAATTTCCCTTTCTTGCTTTTTGCGAGAAAAGTATTTACGAATCTTCACAAACTCAGGAACAACCTTTCCTTGTAATTCCATCAATTCACCGACAACTTGTGTTATCAGGAACAATGCAACAATGGAGAGTGCAACCTTTGTTGGAACATTCAAATATTCAATATATTCAATCAATTTATTCACTCCACACTAGATGGTGGCAGAAAAATCCACCACCATCATAGCTTTCTTATTGTTTTTTCAAATACTGGCTTGAAACATATCCAGTGTATGTTTTGTAGGCAACATAGTACCATTTCACACCACCAGATACATTGTAGTAGCCATAGCACTTCACTGTACCGCCACTAGGAATAGTAAGGATTTTACCTTTTGAAGTTCCTGCACCAAGTCTCAGATTCAGACCATCGCTTGAAGTTACTTTGTAAGTTCCGGCGATTGCCTTATTGAAGTTCTGTGCCCCTTCAACTTTTGAACTTGATGTAGCCGGTGAACTGGTAGAAGCAGAAGTGCTTCTTACATATGAACTATGTACGAAACCATATTTTCCGTTATACTTGATGTAATACCAAGTAGATCCGTCTTTTGCTTTTACAGAATCACACACATCAACAGAAACATTCGCTTTAAGCGGACTAAATGAACATGTGGCATTTTCTGTACCAGCCCATTTTCTTACATTCAGTTCTGTGATAGTAGTACCTTTCCATTTAACTGTACTATTCAATTTTGTTGAAGTAGAAGTTGTAGGTTTGGAAGGGGTAGAAGGTGTAGACGGAGTAGAAGATGTTGCTTTTGAAGAATATTTCGGTGCGATAAAGCCACGAATACATCTCTGATTAACAACAAGGTTTCTTTTCTTTACTGTGTTAGAATAATTTCCTTCAATTACTACAAATGAATTGCCGGAAACACTGTACACAATACCAACATGATCGGCAGAACCCATATTGTCACCAACACCATTATCCTGCCAGTCGTAGAGAATAACATCTCCGACCTTTGGAACATAGGCATCATTCTCAATCCAGATTCCGGCGTTTTTCGCTTTTGTAATCATGTTGTTACATGAGCATTCAACACATGGGAAAATGCTTGTCAAACCACATGCGATAAATGCAGCAGAAACAGCAGTAGCACACCAAGCATCATTTACTGTCATGGTATATCGTGTGCAAAGTCTACTGTTATTGAAGATAGAAAGAATTTCTCTATGTTTAGCAGAGCCTTCAGCACAACCAAGATAGCTGTCAAGCCAAGTAGCAACTTTACGTCTTAATTCGCTTTCAGTCATAGTGTTACCTCCTAATGATGATACGCCATTTATTTTGGCGTATTTATTGTAATAATTTTGTCCGTAACTAGCACGTTTCTCCTGAACAGAAGTACCCATGTTTGCCGGTACTTCAAATTTCTTCAATACAATGTCGGATGCTTCACGGACAGATTTTGCATTTTTCAAAACAGACATTACAGATTTATAAGAACCATTCAACTCTGTTAATAAGAATTCCAAACAGTTCTCTTCGTCTGCAATAGAAACGCCTTTAGCTTTTGCGGAATCATATAATCCGGCTTTTCTATTGGTACTTGTCCATTGGGCGATTGAATAGCCATATACTTTGCCTGGAAGTGGATTTAAGAATTCAGCTCTGCTAATCTTTCCACTGTCAACATCGGCAGTATAAGTGGCATCCGTATAGGTTTTTCCGTTTTCTTTTAATCGCTTCAAACAAAGCATTTCTACACGATTAAAAATAAGTCCAGATTCAGCGTAAAGATTGCCCATTAAACCAGCTACACCAAATTTGTTCCCGATTTTTTCATAAAGATAATTCCATATTCTTTCCTCTACAGAATTTCCATGTAAACTCATAATTTACTCCTTATAAAAAAGAGAGTGGTTATCAGCCACCCTCAATCAACAGTTCTTATTCAGTTTTAGAATCTTCTGTGTTTGTCGCAACAATTTCTCTCAATGTTTTAAGAGATTCTTTGATTTGATTATCAATCCATTCTGTCAAAGCAGCCTGATCCTTAACCTTTGAAAGAATAGGATATTTTCTATAAATCTCTTCGATAACCTGTGAACGTTTGATAGAACCAGCAGCATTCCAATCTTCCCATTCACATTCTGCATCAGAAATCATTTTCAAGATTGTTTCCTGAATCTGAGATTTTGCGATTTCTACTTTTTCGTCATCTGACTTAGAAAAGAAATCAACAGTTTTTCTCACAATACCAGCAACACAACCAAGACAAACAAGAATTGTAATCCAGTTGTCATTTAACAACTGCAAAAAGTTCTGTACTCCCTGCATAATGCTTCCTCCTAACCTTGTGCAGAACTATCAGAAGTACCAACATCATTATTTACGTCTGATAATCCATGCTCCAACATCGCCATGTCGTATGTAATGCCACCTTTGGTATTCTGAGCTGTGGCTTTTTTTGCATATATATAATAGGTAATTACTTGACCAGCAATATCAGTAACTAAAACACCCAGGCAAGACAAATCTGCAAAATTCCACATGCTTATCATAGAATACACAAGGATTATATTTAATATAATGAACAGATAAATTGCGATTAACTTATCTGTTGTTGGCTTCTTTATATCAATAGATACTTTGCGTTTTTCCTTTTTGAGTTTGTTGTATCTATCAATGGATTCATTCTCACGTTGAACCTCTTTGAGTTTTCGCTCATATTCCCTTTGACTAAGATACTTCATCTTTACCACCATTTTCTTCTAAAAACTTCATGTATCTTTCGGTATCAGCGTCAAGCTGCCGTTTTTCCATGAGTTTTATATTGTTATGAAATTCTTTGAAAATAGGAGAGAGGATAATCGGTGGAAGACCAGATGTATTTATCAAGTCTGTTAATTTATCCTCGAATTCCTTTTTCGCAACTGTAATTGGTTTCTCCATTTATTATCACCTATTTAATCAACGATTTAATATAATTCTCTAGGGTAATCGCATTACCCTTATCGTCATACACATAAATCCCTTTCATGAATATTGCGTCCATATTTACTTCCATTGCATCTGATTCTGCAATTTTTCCAATACCAAGACCTTTACCACCGGCTCTAAAATCAAGCAGAACATCAATAGTGGAAATAAAGGATTCAATTTGCACTGAATTTCCGACAGCATCTTTTACAACCAATTTAAAGTTATAGCTGTGTTCTTCGGCAAATTCTGCATCAAGCGTAATGCTCTCACCTTTTGTTATTGTTCCGTAAGTTGACCATGAATTTGAAGTTGACTGTTTATAGAAAAGAGTGGCAGTTACACTATTCTTACCATTAACAGACGAGAAACTCCAATTTGCATTAACGACTACTTTCTTTGATGTAGAACCTCTTTGAACTGAAAATGCAGAAATAGAAGGCTTACTATATGCGTATACAGTAATATTTCCGGCACTTTTAGAATCTGATGAACGCCCACGGCTATCCTTTGCAACGACAGTAAAACTCTTGTCACCAGAAGATGTAAGTTTATCACCAGTATATGACAATGAAGCCCCAGACTGAGTTGTAGAATATCCACCACTTATGGTAAAACTACTAACCGTAGAACCATATGATCCATCTGCGGTAGCACTAACTTTTACTTTTGAATACCCAGCAACATATAATCCCCATTCTTTAATGACAGAATTTGCGCTATTATCCACCTCAACAGAAGCAGACTTAATAGTAGGTTTCATTGAAGCTGGAACAGTTGCATCAAACCTACATGATTTCGTTCCAATCTTCGTTGAACCATTATATGTATCTACATAAATTGTTCCCCAACCAGAGGTAGAATTTGGAATCTGATTAGCAAAGTTGAGCGGTATTGTCCATTGAACATTATCCCCAACACCTGTTGCAATTGTTTCAGATAAGTTTCCCCACGCATAACGAACAGTATGTTTGAAGTTTGCTTTTTTATTCATATGAATATAAAAAGAACCACCAATATCACCTACATTTTGTGTGTTATTTGGATAAGTAATACAAGATGGCTGAGAAGCTCTGGCAATCGTATTAAGCGTAAAATTTCCAGAACCACTACAGTTTCTTGCATATGTATAAATACCAGCTTGTATGTTTACAGAAAATGATCTACTACCATCATCATTGTGACCAATTGTAAGCGAACCACTTGCAATAGAAGTACCATTATATAACTTAATACGTGTATCAGTTGACCAATTACACACTACATTTCCTGCAATTTCTACATAGAACCCACCAGACATGTACCAACCAGCTTGTCCTTGTCCAGCACCTTTTAATTCCCACGAAATCGTAGAGTTGTTATTGGCAACAGACTGAGTAGCAGACCATGTTAGCTGTACATATCGACCTTCATAATTACTTGAATTGACTGTGCCACTTAAAGCCATTTGGTACACCTCCTTTTATCTATATTTATCCTTGCCATGTCAGAGAAACACCTCCATCACCATTTGAATGAGGGTTAAAGAAAAATTTACCCAGAATTAAAGCGTTCTCAACAACGGCATTAGGAATGTATAATTGATTGTTATTGATATATGCAACGGTTGTATCTCCTTCTTTGAAGTACATACCTCTGTTATCAATAACTGTTTTAAATGCGGAAGTTAATGCTCCAAGAGTCAATCCATCATCGTTAAATTGCATATATTGACCAATATCAGCCTTATAACTTTCCAACTGATTAGTTGCTTCATCAATGATATCTTTATACTTTTGGTCTATCTCGCTATAAATAAACTTAGATTCAGTATGAACGGCATTTGAAATCTGTTCACCAAACCTATTGATATCACATAAGTCATTCAATGTATTTATAGATGTATCGGAAGCAGCCTGAATTCTAAGAGAACCCGTCAAAACTAAATTTCCGTTACCATCCAAATACATGACAGGAGTAGTGACCTCATTGTTATCGGAATCCAAAGTTTTTCGTTGAACGGTTAATGCCATTATATTCGCACCCTCAGATGTTGCATCTGTAGTAATGGTCAAACCATGTTCGTCCATAGTGATAGAATTTTGAGTATTATACACGCCTACTTTTTCTGACAAAATCAAGTTACCAACAAGGGTATCAGCAATTACCCCGTAGGCTTCTTCCATTTCACCAGACTCAGGATTATAGAAAGTAAAATCACCAATGCCAGCTTTGGAAGTTTTCCAATTGTCATCGGTGAGGTATAATCCACGATTTATGATTTTTAACTGCTTATCATCATAGTCATCTGTAATAGGAAGATATTCTTTACAAAGAAGACCATGAGAATCCCAGGTAATATTCTGATTGTCTGCATTATCAATAATTTTCATTTTGGTAAGTGCTAAACCTTTTGTTACCCAGTCTTCAAGTTGTTGCTTACTTTTCTTTCCTTGATTTGCTTGATGTGCAACACCATTATATGAACTCGTTAAAGACTTTGACTGATTTAAAATACTGTCAACATCAGACATATACCCAAGACCAGTTTTCACATCAGAAAATTCAATGTCAATGTCATCAATACTGTCATACTCAATACTATAAGAAACCAAGCGTAACTTATATATTTGTTTATCAACACGAATTCTAATCCAATTTCCTACTTCAAAGTAATCGTAAATTGGCTCAAATTCTTTCATAGCCAAAAGGTTTTTCAGAGAAGCAGTTATTGTATGCTGCATAGTAGCAGATTTACATATCTCTTTTTGAGCAGATTTTATAAATTCAAAGGCATTATCATATAACTCTTTGTTATTTAATCCATCAGAAATATAATTGTCATTTGAATATGTATCATCTCTACGATATGAAACAAAATCCAACCACAAATCACCAAGATATTTTTCAAAATCCAAAGTATCTTGAATTGTTAATTTCTCGTTGTCTATAATAATTTGCATACCAATTATTTTCACATCGCCATCTTTATCATATGTTCCAGTAACAATTGCAATCTCAGACTCTCTTAATTTGATTTCGTCTTCAAGAGCAAGTAATTTATCGTAATATGGTTGATATAAATTAGCATACAAATCAGGCACTTGATTTTCCCAAGCGTCTTTATTGGAAATACCTTGTTCGATCAAAATATTTATGCAAGACTGACATGAATCATGAAATGATGTCAATCGAGATAAACAATACTTTTTAATCTCAGTGATAAAAGTACTTAAACTAAGTTTGAATAAATCAGTTACATTTGTTGCAGAATCAGAAGCAGAACTTAATGATTTTTTTAATTTCTGTTCTACAAAAACTTGATATTCGTCATTTACAGTAACATTTGTCAATGAACTTACGGCAGTATCTTCTTCATCGGAATAATTTGTTATCGTGAAGTTACCAGTCCAAACATGGTTATCGCTATAAGTGCTTTCCTTTATTTTGACTTGATAACGTGAATCAACAATTGTTTTAGCCATAGCCAATACAGCAGAATTTACAGTAGAAGCAGATGCTTTTTTTAAATCTGTTACAGCAACAGGCGAAAGAGAAGAATAACCAAGTTTTGCAGCTTCACGTTCTGCCGTAGTATTTTGTTGAGAAGAATCTGGCATCATGGAATCATTCAAATATAAATACAAATCAATAGTATTATAATAAGCATTCATGAGAGACGGATAACCAGTAACACTTGTTGGGATTTTCTCTAAATCCTTATTCGTTTCGTAATACTTATCAATCAGTGAATTATATTTCTCAAGAACGGACGCATCAATTTCTGCAATATACTCGTTTTGATAATAATTATACAACTTATCATATTCATCCAGTTTGGTTGCAAGTTCATCAGACATATCAGATTTCAATTCATCTGAAATATACCAAATATATCCACTACCATTAGGATTACAGTTTCTTATTGTGGCTGTCATAAGATCATCGCCAGCCTCAAGTCTAAAACAGTTTTTTACAGAATCCGTATCTGTTTTATAATTTACATCTTCGGCAAGATTGTCTACAGAAACAAAAATATTGGTTTCATTCCCATATCCAGATAAGATGTTTTCACTACCACATTTAGGACATTTATGTGAAAATTCATCACGATGTCCACATGCAAGACAATAGGACTCCAAATCATATACGCTAATTTCCCTTGCGATTTTACCATCAGCAGTAATCCCATTATTGAAAATGAAAATACAATTGATTTCTTTTGCAATTTCCTGAAAAGCATCGTAAAGGCTTGTGCCATCGAAAGAAAATGTTCTTTGGATTGTCTTTATACTTGTATCTACATGTGATATTTTGTAATTGGGTGCTTTTTCCATAATTCTATGAAGTAAAGATGCGTCCTTATTGTCTGGATCATATAGTATAGTTGGCTTATAATCATCACGGCTAATGTCATCTTCCGTATTGATTTCTATTCCGTATAACATAATTTGAGAAGTTTCACATTCTCCTAAAGATTTGGCTTCTATATTTTTAACCAAATCATTACTTTCATCTATTGCAACAGTTATCTCAAACCAAGTATTATATTCTCGACACCAAAGCAATTTAAAATTTTGTAATTTATTCCATAAGTGATATTCTTTTCCATTTTGATATTTATAAACATCAAAAGATAATTCGCCATATGAATTAAAATTGTCACCATATCTAATATTAGATGCAGGAACAATGCCATATTTTTCTCCACTTCTGTTTGCCAATACAAATGTCGGTGGAATGATATTGTGCGTGTTGTCAAATCTAATTCTTACCGCCATATGTATTCACTCCTTTACAACCAAAAAGAAAAAATTAAATAGAATCTTTTATGATGGGTGAATACTTAAACTCTATCTTACATGGTAATGTACAAGTTAATTTATTACTTCGACTCGTAATAGTATTTCCAATCCTAAAAAATTCAAAGTTAAAATCATCATATATATGATGACTGTCAAGAGATGATTTAATAACTTGTGTATCTCCATCAATTGTAATTATTTCACCGACTTGACAATTGTTAATAACCATTGTGCAATCCTCCATTTCATTATGAAGTGAAAGATTACCATTTGAATTTATCTCAATAACCATAGAAGGATATGTAGATCCTATTTCATCTGAAATGTCTGATAAAATATATGACTTTGTGGGATCACTGACATTCCAAGTAATAGATTGTTCTTGTCCATATCCAAAAGGCTTATTTGTTTCCATTGTAAGTTCCATACCATATAGAACTTCTGCAATTTTTATTTTTCCAATATTGAAACTTGCCTCATAATAACAAGTCTCTCCGTCATAATCATCACCGCCAAGAAGCTGAAACTTCAAGAATTCCCGGCGATTTAACCAACGCATCAAATCCCTATATTCATCATTGGTAATTTGCATATTATCTTTTCCGTAAACAGCAGGATCTTTACCAATACAAAAAGTGGCTTCGATACATTCATCGTACTGAGTGCTTGTTAATCCATACTTTTTCCCAGAATGCCTTGCGACTTTGTTAAAAGTAACAGAAGATCCAGCACTTACAGTTTCCATTCCAGATGAACCGTCAAAATTACAGATTATAAATCCATAATCACTGAGATACTGACCGTCATATTCAAAATCTAAAGCATACATAGCACATCAGCACCTTCCTTTTATTTTTGTTTTCTCATATCTCTTAAAAGAGATTTCATTTGTTTCTGATAGTCCGTCTTCATCTTATTGATTTCCTTGACGGAATCAGCATATTTTTCCTTTAACTGTTTAGTCTCTTCTATACAAGAACGATACGTTTCTTCTAACCCTTGAATATCAGTAATTGTTTTTTCAAGAGATGCGATTTTTTGCTTCAAAGAATTATTCTCATCGGTCAACTCTTTATTGATACGTGTCAGTGTCTCGTTAGACTTAGTGAGTCTATTTAATTTTCTTCTTTGTAGAATATTTTCCATTGTAGTTTTCTCCCCTAATAAAATAGGAGAGTGCAAAAGCACTCCCCATAATTACGTCCATCTATATTTACCTTTAGCAAATTTACTTCCACCATTGATACGTCCAATGGTCATATCTTGAATCATTCGTTCAAATTTATTATCCTTTTGCAATTGAGTTACAAAATCATTATAATCTTGTACATATTCAATAGGAATATCAATATTTATGTCACCGAATGTATTTCCACCAATGTTTCCTATACCAGACATCAATCCATTGGTAAGCAAGTTCCTATTGATAAAGTCAGATGGATCACTTGCCATATCCCATATATTCCGTGTGGCATCGGCGGTAAGTACACTGTCACCTTTCGCAATATGAGTTACAATAGCATTTTCAGATGGCTTGATAATAGACTCATTACCAAGCTCGTTTACCCATGCATTTTCAGCTTTCGGAGCATTTTTCAGACCGACAGCATATTTATTGTAATGATATGGTGAAAGGTCACGGATTCCTTGATATCTACCAACCCATGCACCAGAACGCACATAACCTTCTCTGCCCATCTGATTTACGATACTTTGAACTCTATTGGCATCAAAACCTTTAGCTTGTAAACGGCTAACTCTGGTATTTCCAGTTCCCCAACCATAGTTACCATTCCATATAGCAAGAGCAACACCATAGTAGTCTTTATCAGTTCGTGCCGGTTTTGACGGTGTAGAAGGAGTATTATTTGACGGTTTTGAAGGTTGACTCGCTGGTTTACTTGCTTCCGTCTGTTTCTTTGTAGCTTCCGCTTTAGCTTTCGCCTCTGCATCTGCCTTTGCAATTAAAGCGTCAGTGTAAGCCTTAATACCAAGAATCGCATTCAATGTAGAAGTATTCTGTGTTAAGAACTGATCGCCATATTTAGAGATAACAGCAAAAGCACCACCCTCATTCGTCCAAATAGAATTCATGGATTCTGTGAGAGTATATCCAACATTCGCACATTCCTGTTGGATTGTATCACCGATAGAAGAAGAATTTGCATTGATTGTATCAATCATATCAGAAATAAGTGCATCTACATCGTCCAGTCGTGCATTGAGGATTGTTTCATACTCAGTGTATAATTCGTCCAACAATTTCTTCTGGTCAGAAATATATTGCTCATATTCTGTTTCCTGCAATTCTTCCATAGCTTTAGATAAATCAACCTGGATTTTCTGAATGGTAGCTTTAGTTTCCTCAGAATTATCTCCGGCATAAGCTGACAACTGTTTCTGTAAAGAAGCAATTTCGTCAGACTGTTCTTTCACCTTTTTCTGATAATCGTAGAGGTCTTTGGCTGAATCCAATGAATCCGTATAGGCATCTATCAAATCTTTGAGAGAATCAAGCTGTGCTTCGATTCCGTCCTTTACCAAATCAATCATAGCCTGCTTCTCATCTTCGGCAGCAAGAATTGACTTTCTCTGTAATTCAAGAAGTTCCTGTCTACGTTCGATGAGGTCAGTGTTATATGGATCTTTGGCGATTTCCGCATTTAACTCTTTGATAGCTTTGGCATATTGGTCAGCTTGTGCCATATCGACATTGTAATTCTGTCCATGTAATCCCATAGTTGCCATGCCTGTATCTGTCATTTGACCTTTATCATCAAATAACTTTCCATTTGCCATTAAGTCAATGAGAAAATCTGCTTCATCGGTAATATTTGATATACGGTCTTCCATATAATCAAAATATTCCCAATCAAGCTCACGCATTGTTTTCTGATATTCAAGCAGTGAGAGATTAGATTCATCAATTGCCTCTTTGACATCATTGATGCTTTTCTGCATCTCATACCATTGCTCAGAACCCTTTTCGATTTCACCAGAAGCCATTGCCTGATTGAAAGATTCCGTTAAATCAACTAATTCTTTTTGGAGAATTGCCTGATTTTCTTTCTCAGCTTTTTGGAGAGCTTGATAATAAACCTTGCTTCCTTTTAAGCCTTTTGCTTCCAGTGTATCAAGCCCAGTATTATATGTATCAGTCAAATGTTGTACAAGAGCCAACTGGTTATCAAAATCAGTGGAAATGTTACTGAATCTGTCAGCATATAACTTGGCGATTTCTTCATGCAAATCTGCCACAGCATCTTTAGCTTCAATCGCCTTTTCATAAAATTCCTGGAAATCCTTTATCTTATCTGATAAATCTTCGTCAGTGATAGTAGATATATCAATCGTGCCATTCTTTACTTTGTTTTGCCAATCAGATGAAAGACCGACAGAATTAGCCTGTTGCATATATCTAGTATACGCACTGTTCTGAGTGTTGATTTTATCAGTAATTAAAGAGATTTCTTCGGCAGCAGCATTGTTACGTTTGGTAAGAGTTTTGAACGCACTTTCTGCTTTTACTTTTACCCTGTCAATAGCTTCACTGATTCTATTTATCGCAATTTCAATCCAGTCAAATGTCTGTTCAAAATCTTTTTCAGAAGAACTATTTGAACTAGAGCTTGATGATTTTGATGAACTTCCACTTGATCTACTACTAGATGATTTACTTCCAGAAGAACCACTGCTAGATTTTGATGAACTCTTTGAAGATGTTTTACTTGTAGATGAAGAAGAAGGTTTATACGGTTTATAACCACCAGTAACAAGTGCTGTACCACTAACAAGAGCAGCAGCACGACCAGCAACATAACCATTCTCTAACAAGGATTCTGATTGTACATGATTGAAAACGATAGCACCGGCAGGTATGTCTCTAAACTCAGCACCATTGTCACCAACTGTATACCATCTTCCAGTGTGCGGATCTACAACGATTTCTCGTCCAAGCTCCCCGACAAGTGTTTTACCTCCCGGAGCAGTACCCCAGTCACCACCGGCTTTTGCAGTACCAGAAACATGTGCTGTACCATTTACATCAACAGCACCAGTCTTTACATAATTTACATAACGTGTAAGAGTTGTAAAAGATTCCGGCAAACTGCCCGTATGTGGCACATAGTTTACATCACGGTTAATTGCATCAAATGATTCCGGCAAAGCATCTGTTTTCGGATCATAGATTACATCACATTTTTTAGAATCTGGATTATAACCCTCAATTGCAGAAGCATCAACATTTGCCTTTACATTGATTGTTTCAGCAGATAATCCAGCAATAGAACTTTTAATTGAATCTACAGAAGTAGAATCAATGTCCAATTTTGCCTTAATATCTGGTGAAATACCCTCAATTTCAGAAGCTAAAGAGTTGACTTTAGACTCTGCCTCTGTAGTATCAGCACCGACTTTTTGTTTAATTTCAAGGTCGTTTGTAGCAGTTTGGAACTGTTGTAAAAGTGAGATAGCATTGCTTATTTCACCTTCGACCTGTGAAGTATCAACACGCATAACATCTGGCTGAGAAAGAAGTTGTTTCTGAGTCAGACAGTATTGAATAACAGAATTTGCATTTTCAATACTTGAAGCATCAACGTCTGGTCGTGCTTTTACAGCATCCATTTCCGCAATAGTAGCATCCAAAGCAGAAATCTGTTCTTCTGTGGTGGACAAATCGGAAACATCCATTTTAATTTTTAAATCACTGTTTCCGTCAACCTGTCTCAGAGATTCTGCAGCTTCATTTGCTTCAACGGCTAAGTCACCGATAGTTTTGACAGCCTCATCGCCCCAGTCGAAATCAGCACCTTTTAACTGTAATTCATCAAAGAATGCCTGAACCATTCCAGAAGACATATTAAGACCTTCTGCGAAGTCCTCCATTTTCTTTCCACCGAGAACCTGGAAACCATCATCTTCACTGTATTTCATAAGTCCGGCATTAACAGAATTCTCCAAGAATTTGTCAATATTCAGACCATCAACAGCACCATTATCATCAAATTTCAAATACTGCTTGAAATCAGACATGTAAGATTCAATTGCACTTAAATCGTCACCACCAACTGAATCTGGTACAATGAAATCAATGGCAGCTTCAAATTTTTTTGAACCAAAATCCCCAAATACATCAGAGTTTGAATCATAAGTGTCTCTAATCCTCTGAATAGCACTTACAGCATCATTTGCCATATCTCCATAATCAGAACCACCTTGAGCATTGAGCCAATTCTGATATGAACCAACGGCTTCCTGAATAGATGTTGACAATAAATCATATTGTTTACATGTATCTGCAATAGCACTATTTTCGGCAAGCAAAGCATCAATAGACTCTTGAATACTTGCTTTTTCTGAATCAGAAGCACTCGCAAGAGAAGCTCTTAACTGCTCTATCTCTTTTGCATTTTCAAGATACTTCGCTTGTTCTAATGCTTTATTTGAATTGTTAATGGCAACCTGTTCATCGGCTTTTGCTTTTGCAATTTCTCTTACCTTTTCGGCGTTCAACTGCATTGTACCATTTACATATTCAAGCGCACCTTGATAATCTTTTAACTCATCTGAATTAAAATCAGCAAGGGATATAGATTTTCCATTTTGCTGTCCAGCAATAGCTTCTTGGGCAGCACTTATACCAGAAATCAATGTTTGTGATGCAGTCATAGCAGCATCAGCAGTCTGAGTTATAGACGCACTTGCTTGACTATAAATATCTGAAACTTTCTTTGCACTGTCAGCAGCTTCACTTTCCGATTCTGACAACTGTTGGTTTGCATCGCTTGCATCAAGAACAGAATCATAAAGACTATCTATTTTTTCTTTTTCTTTCTCAAATCCAGGAAGTGCTTCTCCATTTTCATTCAACAGAGAATCATAGTTATCGGAAATAACACTAAGGTTATCTTTAATATCAGAAGTAAGAGAGTCACGTTCTTTCTCTAAATCCTTAATATTGCCGGTAACTTTTTCGTATTCTGTAGCAGATTGATACCATTTAGAAGTTTTGTCTTGTCCGCTATCAATGAGATCTTGTTGCTGTTTATAATAGTCAGTTAATTGTTGTTCAACAGATGTAAGTCTTTCACGCTTAGATAATGTTTCATCAACAATTGTACCAGACTGCATTTTCTCATATGATGTGCCAGAATACATATCTACATCATATTCACCTGTACCCCATGTTCGGTTTTTATTAAGAACATTGTTTGCAGCTTTAGCAGCTTCTTGTTGGTCATATTCTGCAATTTTCTGTTTTATTGCTAACTGCGAAGATAACTGGGCGTTTGTTGTTTCCAATGCAGATAAAGACTGAGCATCGGTAGCAGAAAGATTAAGTTCTTTCAGTTTATTGATAATATCCTGAATGGTATCTTCATCTGTAAAAGTAACACCATGTTCTGTTGCCAATTCTTCAACTTTTGATCTTAAAGAATCTTGTTTGCTTTCTACATCTTTAACATCATTTAGTGCTGTTTCGTATGTACTTCTTGCTTCACTTGCTTTGTCGCACGCTTCATCAAAAGATTCTGTCAAAGCATCAACTACTTTTACGACACCAAAAATAGCACCAGCAGCAAGAATAGCCCAACCTACGGGATTAGTAAGTAAGAATGTTGCTAATCCGGCAGCAGCAGCTTTCAAAGAAGCAGCAAGACCAGCCGTTGCAACAGCAGCCGTACCATTTGCAGCAGCCATTGTTCCAGCGGTAACAGCAGCAGCAGCTTCCGCAGAACTCAAGCCTGTTGCTTCCAAAGCTGCGATAATTGCAGATTCTCCAACCCCTTGAGCAGCTAAAGCAGCAGCGATTTGACTTGCTGTAAATTGAGTGGCAGACATAGCACCGGCGATTTGCTCAGTAGTAAGTCCTTGTGTTGACAATGCAGCAGCAACAGTTGCAGCATCATATCCAGCCGTTGCCATTGCAGCAGCCGTTTCTATTGAACTATATCCAGCAGCAGCTAAAGCAGCAGCCGTTTGTTCTGCAGAAAGGCTTGCCATACTTGCACCAGCAGCAATAGCTTCGGCAGAAAATTGACTCAATGATGAACCAATTTGAGAGAAGTCCATTGCTGTCATTGTCGCTTCGCAAGCAGAAGCGTATGATTTAAGGTCTAAAAAGACTTTTCCAACATTTCCTAAATTTTGTAGTTGCTTTATTTTATAAACATATTGAAAAGTCTTGATAAGTGTGATACATTATTATTGTATGATTATAAAGGAAGGTGATTGTATGTCTATGATTAAATGCCCGGAATGTAATAACATGATTTCTGATAAATCAAAACAGTGTATACATTGCGGTTTCCCATTACCAACAGTAGAAGAAGTACCAGATGGATTCTGCCTTATTGACGGAGTACCCCGTGATCTTCGTGAAGCATTGAATAAAATTGATGATTACCCTAATATGACTCCTGATGAGCAGAAAAAATTAAAAGGGTGGATTTTTGGTCAATGCCAAACTATCTCTATTTATGCTGCAGAACAACTTCTAAATATTATATTAGAAACTCATGCAGTGCCAAAAGAATTTGACGGATCATATAAAAGAGTAGGAAATGGACGTATAAACAGTATACAACCAATAAACAAAAATACATTAAAATGTCCGAAATGTGGCTCAACCTCTACCACGACTACAACAAGAGGATATTCCATTATGCTCGGCTTTATTGGTAGTGGTAAAGTTGTGAACATATGTGGAAATTGTGGTCACAAATGGAAACCAAACAATCAATAATGATGGTAAATTTATTATGTGCCTCCCGGCGATCTGGCAAGGAATAATACTAAATTTACAAATATATTATTCACTATACATTAAAAGCTATAACAACTAAGGCGTGTCATAACTCCAAGAATGGGTAGTCTCTGAGGATTCATGCTCATAAACATATGGGCGTGCGTCCTACTGATTGCCTATTATAAAAGTCCGTAGCACAGTATAAAACTGCTTTTTCTCAGCATAGACCATCCAGATAATTTTTTCTGCTTTCGCAACATTCACGTTTATCGTTACCGATTACGTTGTAGTTTATCTGGCTTTAAGGTGTTCCAGTATTTACTTCTTTGGGATATTTTATAGAACCTCCCAATAGCTATATCTTGTGTACATCGCCATAATGATGATTACTTGATATAACACTAAGCCAACTTTATTTAGGAAAGTTTGTGATGTTATCACTCAACTTAGGTTCTTTACAAATGCAGCAATTCCGACTCCTGTTAATATAGTAGGAACTGCACCAATTTCATTTATAAGCGTATCAATTACTTGAACAAGCCCAGTCAATCCACTAACAGCACCTTTGACAAATCCAGAGTCAAGGAAGGAGTTTGATAGTCCTTCCCAGGCAGCTTTAAGCTGGTTTACTTTAGCTTCAATAGATTCCATCCATTTTTCATGCTCTTCCATAGCAGAACCTTCGGAATTCATCGAAACTTCAAGTGCTTGTCTGGCAATATCAAAATTGTTCATAAGTGAAGACATTACATTACCTTGATGTTTTCCGGCAAGCAACTCTGTGATAGATGCCTGTTGGATATCGGTAAGGTCTTGCCATTTCTCTGAAAGCTCGTCCATAATTTGATATGTAGATTTAAAAGTGTCTTTATCAAGCATGATATCAACACCAGAAAGTGCCTTGATTTCAGCTTGAAGTTTTGCTGTTGATTCAGCCATACCGTCAGTTTCAAGTCCAGCTTCCTCAAGTTCTGTGGTCGCACCACGAATTCTCATAGAGATTGTCTTAAATGCGTTACCTACTTTTGCCGGATCTTGTACGACTGTATTTGCAGCAGTAATCAAAGCAATTGATTCATCCAATGTGTTATTGGCAGCAGACATTGAAGAAGCAGATCTTGTTAAGGCTTCACCAATACCGCCTGAACTGATTGCGAATCTGTTACCTACTTCATTGAATTTATCAACGATTGACATAGCATCGTTGGCTTGAATTCCAAATGCCTTTAATGTAGAAATTACACTGGAACTTGCCTCATCAATGCTAGAAATTTCATCACCAACAACACTATAAATATTCGCTACCTCTGCAAGCTCTTTGGCTTCGGACATAGTATATCCAAGTCGTGCGAAACTCGCTGTGGAATTTACATAGTCGGTAATAGTAGTACCAAGTTCAACAGAACGCTTTGAGGCATTTGAAAGGAAACTTGAATATGCAGAATCCGTTTCATCTGTAACTTTTTTAAGCTCTGTCATGGCACTATCAATATCCACAACATTTGAATACATGTCCTTTAATCCACGAATGGTAGTGTTAATCATTGCTCCCATTCCGAATAAAGGACTAAGACTTGTAAAGTTGTCTTTTAATGTTGTGAATACACTTTTTCCAAGATTACCAGATGCAGCAGCAGTAGTCTTTAACTGAGTAAATGCCTGAGAAACTGCTTTTAATTGTGTTCCATTCTCAACCTTAGAAAGTTGTGAAGTTAATTCTGTCAGCTCATTTTTGTATATTTTTGCAGCTTTTGTATTACGGTTCATCCATGTCTCGATTTGATTACCTAATACAGTTTTTTGAGACAATAATTGCTGTGACGCAGCCAAAGATACATTTTCAGCTTTTGCTTCTTTGTATGCAACTTTTAATCGTTGGACTTCCTGAGTTATTCTTTCAAACTCAGCTTGTTGTCTATCTAATCCACTTACATTATTTATGTTTGATAAATCGGATCTTAATTTTGACAACTCTGATGAATAATTATTTGTATCACCTTTTAATTTCACAAATCCGGCATCAAGTGTAGAAATATCAGC
Source organism: uncultured Odoribacter sp. (assembly GCA_934725835.1). Lineage (GTDB taxonomy): Bacteria > Bacteroidota > Bacteroidia > Bacteroidales > Marinifilaceae > Odoribacter. The sequence goes on along the minus strand of CAKVCR010000001.1, from coordinate 51,721 downwards.
ATTCAGTTTTGAAACATCAGCAGTAGTGAACATCTGCTTAAATGATTGTTGAATATCTTTTCCGACACTTACCAATCTACCGGCTTGTGAATCAAATTCTTTCAGTACAGTAACGGTACGACCTAATTCATCGACTCCCGTAACACGTAACTGTAATTGACCACCTTGACGGATTCTTGTATCAACTTTTTGGACAGCTAAATCCATAGAGTCCAAAGACTGTGTGATAGTAGCAATCTGACTCTTATCAAACTTAAATCCGGCAAGTGTACGTTGCAAGTTTTTAATAGTATTTGCTGAATTGGCAGTGGTAATTTTTCCCATTGTAGTATTCAGCGCATTGGCGAAATTATTGCCAGCAGCATTACCAGCCTGACCAAATTGTGATTTTATCTGATTCAAGTAGCCGTTTATATTTCCGTTTTTGGACACCAAATTTACATCAACATCAATTTTGTGCTTTGCATTTGTGAAAGCATTCATTTGTTGCTGTGCTTTAGCGGTATCAAGCTCCGCTATAACGTGAGCAATAAAATCTGACATAACTTCACCTCCCCTTATCTAAAGAAACTACTAAATGTACTGTCTAAGTCAGATTGAATTTTCTGTTCTGATCTTGCCCAGAAGCCAGAACGACCTTTGATATTCGCTGTACCAGCTTCGGCAGCATCAAATACCATAGGGGTTGAAAAATAACTTGAAAATCCTTTTTCTATAAAGTCTGGATTTGGAACTACATAACTGTAAGTTCTATCCAACCAAATATAGAAATGAGCATTTTTTCCGTATTTAGAAACACCATAGTTCCTAACACTTTTTCCAAGTTTTCCAGTTCTTTTATAAATACTAGGAGAACCCTGCGAATAGAAAGACTGGACTTCGTTCTCTGTATCTTTGAGAGATTTTGAATGTACAACCGTCATGGCTTTTTGCATCTCATTCAAGATCAACTGTTCAAGTTCTGCCATGCTATTTGCTTTTTTCATGGTAGTCCTCCTTTATCATTGCTTAATTATAAATCACTTAAAGACGAACTCTTACCTTCAACAATTCCATCTTTTGTGAAATACTTACTGAATTCTTCGGAAACCTCACTATCGTTGTAAAGATTAACCATATCCGAACTACTCCATCCGAAAAATTCCTGAACGACATTTGCCGGGATATTCAGCTTCAATAATTTTGTATTGAGATAATGCCTCATGCAGTGCCAGTAAAAATCCACACCTAATTCATTTGAGAAGATGTTCGCCCAACTATCAAGGGTACTGACTTTCATTTGTGCATATGAACCATCACCGCATCTATGTACGAAAAGCCATTCACTCTCAATACCTTGTTTCTTGCGTTGCTCCATCCATAAATCAAGGTATTTCTTAAACTCATAAAGCACATATTTATTGAGCTGTTTACCTATCTTACCGGCTCCCTTAGTTTTAATCTTAGGAGTTTTATACAGACCGCCATAGACAATGTTGTTTTCATTGAAGTATTCAACTTTGAATCTCAACAATTCTGATTTTCTAGCACCGCTCATTGCAGCCAAAGCAAAAGCACATGCCTGTTGATATCGTTCTTCACTAACCAATTTATCCAGAAATTTATCTACATCATCATCTGGGATAATGGTTTTCTCACGAACAGCTTCGTTCTTCGGAGATTCAATCTTTCCAATGATAGAGCGGAAATTCTCAAAATCTTCGTCTTCGTCCTGTAAAATATTTTCAATATAATTTGACATGCTACTGATAGCAGATTTTACCCTACGAATTCTTTTCGGACTCCAACCCCATTCATTGATTGCATATCCCTGGAATCGTGCAAGCTCACGTTTCTTGATATCAACAAAAAATTTATTGTTGTTGTACTCTAAGTTCCAGCAGAAGAAAATTTCAAGGTCATTTCTATACCCGTTAATTGTGGAAGGGGCACGATCAATAGACGCAAGATATTCAAGAAAATCTTCACAAAGCTGTTTATTGTTTGGATTGATTTTCTTGATAGATTCTTCGTTTGTAATTTTGTTATAAATTGTTGTTCTACCCATGTTACTAACCCTCTTTCTTAAAAGCGTAAAAAATAGAAGAGGGGAGTAACCCTCTTCTTATTCGACTTTAGTATTGTCTTGTTCTTTTTGAGAATTCTCATACGCTAAAATTCCACGAACTACATCATCTTGTGGCATTTTTGCAAGCTCTGCTACATTCTGTAGTTTATTCATGAAATCATCAGTGTTTAAATTCTCTAATGTGGAAGAATATTTATTGGCGATAGAAATTAACACCTCAAATAATTCGTCCAGTTTTGATGTATTGACAAGTTTGCTCCGCTCAAAATCAATTTTTCTTTCAGCAGCATCAATAACATCTTTTACATTAACTGTTTCTTTGATAACCTGTCCGATGCGTGTTTTCTCGATGAAATCCGCACTTTCAGTAAAAGACTCTGGCAATGCAATATCAGTCAGATTATTTACAAGAGAAACAGCTACAAAATAATCAAACAGAATAGGCTCATACCCTACGGTATCATTGATAACACCGTGAACGATATCGTCAACAATATCCATTTTCTGTGAAAGAGTAGGAGAGGACACATATCTAAAAACTATGTGTTTTCCGTTTAATTCAAATGTTGATTCATCAGTATATTTTCTCATAAATTACACCTCTGTACTTTCTTTAGCAAACTGTGAATAGTTGTTTTCCAGGAATTTACGGCTCTTATCGGAAAGAGTTTTAGAAACACTATAAGTTTCTTTGTTTTCTTTCTTGCCGATAGTATATGTACATGTAGGACATGCACAAATATTTGTACCCTCTACCCAGTTCATCGGCTGTTTACATTTCGGGCACATCAGAATTTTTCCCATGATTTCTTTAGCCTTACGTTTATTTTTCATTGCTCTACTTTTCTCTGTATTCACATTGAACATTTTTGCTACTTCTTTAATAGTCATAATTTATATCTCCTTTTGTAAACGAACTTTTTAATAATTATGGTGGATAAACATTTGTATAATTTGCGATAAAAAATGATACCCATTAAAAAAGCCAAAACAGTTTTTAACCTCTTTAATAGGTATCATACACAAGTGCAGTGCTTAATAAAAACACCACACTTGCTAACAATCCTCGTAATATTTACAATGCATTTTATCTTGATTATGTGGGATATAACAAGATTTGTCTTTACAATATCTTTGGCAGATACATAAACCTTCTGAGTTTATCTTCACACCACCAGAACAATAAATCATATTCTGCTTAGTTTTTTCATTAAGCTGAATGTATGCATATTTACACATTATTTCTTCTCAACTTTAAAATTCGGAGAATGAATATCTCCTGAATATTTAACAGAAATTTTATTACCAGGATTTTTTGATATACCAGTTAATTCATACCCGAAACTATCAAAAGAAATGATAGCGGTATTAGTACGCTCATTGTATACTAATACATCACACTCTTTGGTAAGAGATGTCTTTCGTTTCGGTGTACTTGATTTTGTTTCAACTTTATTTTTTCCTTTATCTTGAACAATCTCAGTTGTATTTTCTTTTACATCTGTCATAATCTCAGCTCCTTCTTCCTAATAAAAATGTAGGCAGGTATAAACCCACCTACATATAGTTACTGAAATTATTTTGTTACAGTGATCTCAATTGTATCTTCGAGTCCATTGTAAACGGCTTTGACTGTTGCTGTACCAGATGCAGTTGCACCACTCACAACACCAGTTTTTGCACCTACAGTCAATGCAGTGTTTCCGGCATCTACGATTGAGAATGTACAATCCTTTGGATCAAGTTCTGTAGGTTTATACATAACTCCGATAATACCAAGAACTGACAGATTCATGCTTGCACCAGTCTTAATTGTTGTAGCCGGTGCAGAGATAGCGATTTCAGAAACAGCCATATCTGTATTGTCATCATCAATTTCAGAGATGTATGCATATACAGCACTACCATCTTCGCAAGCATCACCTTCAACAGCAAGGGCACTACCAGATAACTTTGTACTTACTACACCATCAGGTGTGAATGAGATATCAAAGTTACCGTCAAGTGAGTAAGACGGAATTACGATTTCAACGACACCAACTTTACCTTTCTTACTGTTATGCTTGTCTGCCTGAAGAACAAGTTTTCCAATGTAAGGTGTTGATTCTGCATCAATAGTAATACGTTTTGAAACAGCATTGTACTGATATGTACATTTTACTTTTTCAGTTGTAAGACCATATGATGTCAAGTCAATTGAAGTACCATCGGCAGTAACTTCTACGAATGTACCGTTTGGAAGTTCTACACCAACTTTTGCACCAGTCAGAGGTGTATGGTCAATTGTACCTTTTCCAGCTACAAGTGTTACGCACTCATTAAGACTGTATGAATCTTTGAGTCCTTTAGAAATCTGAGAACCAGCCTGTAAAGCAATGTACTCAAGTTTCCAGTCAGCAGCTTCAAGTTCTGCTGTAAGCTCTCTACCATATTTGTATGAGAATACTTTCTTATTACCTTTACCAGCATTTACAGCCTGTTCCTGCATAGATACAGAAATAGAAGAACTAAGGTTAGTTACTCCTGTACAAGCTAATACACCATTGATGTAAAATGCAAAGTCGGCAACTGAAACAACGAATTCTTTTCCCTTTGTATTCATTGCAAATTCCTCCTGATTTATAAATCATCAGCCACTAATCATTTTCTTTAATGACATGGCATCTGTTTTCACATCTTTGAACTTATCGCTCTCATCAAGTTCAGTCATCCAATACTGGACGGGTTCTTTGAATTTTACAAATCCCGTACTTTCAGCAGATTTCATAACATTGAAAATATCACGCTTATTTATTCGTTTAACATATCGCCAGAACTTACGAATAGTTAGCCCCTTAACTTTTTCTTCGGTTAAGTCCATTCCAACACAAACAGAATCAATATAGTCTTCCAAAGAGGCTTTATCTTTGCCAGATATAGCATCCTGAGCTTTTTTTAATTCCTGCTCAGTGTCGTAATGAATGAATTCATCAATGTCAAAATCAATACCATTTTGTAGGATAATAATTCTCCGAATATCATCGAACTGATCGGCGGTTATAACATTGCCATTTATTCTAAATCCCCCTTGTGTAGAACTAGCCAATACCTCTTGATCCTTAAATACAAGCTGTAAAAGCCGGAGTGCAAAAGAATAGTAGTAAGGGAGAAATGGCATGTTAAATTCTTTTGCTAATTCTACGTTGTTATGACAGTAAAATAAAAAATCAAGATATGGCATCTTGATAATTTTCTTTACTGGAAATATACTGTTTTTACGAACAATAATACTTGACTTATATAAATTGAAATCAAGCACATTACCCATTTTTACAGGGTATAAAACTAAATCTTCGGTATAATAAATTGGCGAGCTATATATAAGGTACTGATATAAAGATTCGTTACTGATGTCCATATGATTCCTTCTTTGCAGTAAACGTAAGTATTCTGCATGGGTATTCATAGTACAATACTTCCTCAGTATTGCTTACACATGTCAATTCACCAATCCAATTTGTTTCCATTCCAGATAAAGTTTTTTTCAATTCTTCACCCAAAATATCAATAACTGTACCCGATAGATATTCCTTTGTTTTATAGCTCTGTACTCTTTGTGCCATTGCCTTTTCATGGCAGACAATATATATGACCACATTTATCTCTTCCAAAAAATATTGTTGGTTTCTCACATGATTAACCTTGAAACAGATAAACGGAGAGGTTTTCTCAATGGTCTTTGGATTCTGCAAATAAGGAAAAATTTTCTTATAAAGCAGACCACCACCGGCATCTATATATTCCTTATCGAGATAAAAAATAATCTCGTTATTTTCGACAATTGTATTTATTACCGCAGATTTAAAAGAGTTAATGTCAAAATCTTCCATAATAAACCTCATTTACCATAAAGCGGTAATCGTAATAACAACAGATGCCAATATTGTATCTACCGATGAAAGAACATTTAAGTGGAATTGCTTTCCAACCAAATCACGATTGTTTTTTACAGTAACTTTTACAAAATTGTCACCAGTAGTTAATACCAAATCTTTTTCATCGAAATCATTATCAGAAATTCCCCAATGATATTCGATATCATCTACCACATTATGTTCATTGTCATAAAATGTAGCAGAGTATTTTTCAAACGATGATAAACTGATAGTGTCAGCCTTATATGTAAGTTCGCAAGTATAACCGTACTTTTCAGTAGGCTCAACATTATTTTGTTTGTAATCTGCAAGCATCATATCAACACTGTCTGTATTTTCATCGTATACAGTTTGAGTCAATGACAGATTTAACAACTTTACATTTTTATTGTTGTTTGTTAAACCATTAAATTTTGTGAGTTTATATACCAACGGTACATCGTTGGACATTTCCAACATAAATCGCATACCGTCATGAAGCCTTCTTGTATTTTTATCCATTGGCAGTAAAAGGCTATACTGCTTATCATAAGTGATAACAATATTTCCTTTGAAGACACCAGAACTATACCGTGTCACATCTTCACACCAATACCAATATTCAAATATTTTCTTGGTTTCTGGATCTTGCCATCGTAACTGATTGTGACAAACTTTAAGAACTGCCTTTTCATAAAATTTGTTATTACTTGGTTCAGAAGCAATAATCCAAATTTCATCTTCAAAACGAATGTAAGAGTATGTTTGTAAAGTTCCAATCGGCACTAAAATTTGTCTGTCTTCAGCTTTCAATTGTGTGTCTGGCGTAACACTCTGTATAATTGCCTTGCCGGGAGTAATAACAGAAAAATCACTGTTTATAAACTCAACATTATCGCACAACATAGTGGTATCAAGCATTTCCTTAAAACCATCTTGTGCATAAGCGAAAAATTCTTCGCCCTCAAAACCACCATTATAAATAGGTGGTTGATCCATTAAATACCAATCCACAGCCATAAATATCACCGCCTATGTATAAGCTGGACATTTTTGCTTTGTGTAAAGGTCTGCAATTTTTGAATCTATTGCATCAGCTTCCGCTCTTGTGTATTTCTTCGTATCACCAGTTCCGTTAAGACTGACATCTTTACCGATGATATTATTCAACTGATTTACACGCCTTACTTCTTGCTGCATATAATATGATTTCATAATTTCCGCAAGACTCAAAATGACATAGTTTTTTAAATTACCACTATCATCAAAAGAGTCAGAAGTAGAAGAGGGCGGTATAAAAACTAGGTCTTGTTTGTCAAAACCCAATGTGTCTATGTTTAATTCATATTCACCTAATGCATTCAAGAACCATTGACGAACTAATCCATCTGCAAGAACGTACTTGCATTTAATGATTGACTCAAATGCAGAAACAACGTCTGTATATGATGTCATTGAATGCACCTCCAATAAATTTAGTCAAGATCTAATCCACTGATTTTCTCAATTTCTGCAATCATATAAGATGGCATATCAGCAATATTAACATCTGGATAACGTTCACTGTCAGAACACATAATTGCAATCATTTTCTTTTCAGAATCAGTCACAACCAAAGAAGAAAGTTTATTATAAAATTCTTTCTTATTTTTAGATGCTAACAAATCATTGACGGCATCCACAGTTAATTGTACTGGCGAAATATCTTCTCCGAAAACAGATTCCCTTACAAGCGGATCATTGATTCTAAATGCAGCATGAGATCCAAATCCATCAATTCCACAAAATGCGATATTGCCAACTTTAACTTGTGAATCGACTTCTGCAAGTGTTAATTTTTTATAATTTACTACACCTGGATCAATCTGAATAGCACGACCATTTTCTTCTGAAACGAATCCAACAACCCACGCACAAAGATTGTCAATAGAAACCCTATCATTGAAAGATAAATCATCTTTTGTACGAGTTTTCGCTTTTGTGCGAGAAGTCTTTGCTTTTACAGTTTTAGTTACAACATCTTCGCTTTTTGTAATTACTTTTTCTTCCATATATGCTTAACCTCTTTGAAAATATTAGCATGAAGAATTTAATCTCCATGCTAATACATTATTTATAATTATTAAGACTGTTTAGCAAGTAAACCAATCTCAAACTCACGACCTTTTACAACGTCAGCACCAAGTTCCACATCGAAACGTGTCTTGATTGTACCAGTTTCAACATCTGTACCGCTCATTGTTGTGATACCACCACGTCTGAAGATATTCAGTGGAGATTTATTACCAGCAGCAGTAAAGTACAGCTCATCGTCTGCGTAATAAGTCTCAAATCCAGACTTGTCAGCAAGCGGTTTTGTATAGTTGAACGGATTTTCAAGTTCTACAAGTGTGCTTCCTTTATAGAATCCGTTTACACCAGCTTTGGCGATTTCATCTACCTGTGATGGGCTATAGAATGGAATCTTAGTATCACCAACAGTTTTATATCCGTTCCATCCGCTGATTTCCTGGATTAAGCTGTAGTCACCTAAGATAGCAACTTTACCCATTTTACGAGTAAATGCAACTCTCTTAGCAACGTCTGCCTCTGTAGGGAGATCACCAGTATATGTACCGTAGTTCTTTACATGTTTTGTGTTGTTAGCAAGAGACTTTTTCAGAACACCAAGAACATATGCGACACCTTTGTTGTTCATATCAATTTGAACCTGTGCCATTTCCTCTGCGATTGTTCCATCAAAGTTACCAGAAGCAAGTTCACGGTAATCAATAGCCATACCAGCAGAAATAGTTCTTGTTAATACTGGGTATTCAACCCAATTTCTTCCACCAAAACTTACATCAGAATTAGCAGCTTGAAGACGCGCATCAATTCCTTCGTAATTGTAAGTTTTAACTTTTGGCTGCTCATGGAAAGCAAGCTCATGATAATTTCCTAAGAAACTGTAAACTTTCATTGACTCAAGCAACTTAGGCTCGATAATGAACTTAACGATTGTATTGATTTCAGCTCTAGCTTTGAAATCGCCCATAGCTGCAGCTTCTCCAAGTGCAGAAAGTTTCTTTGCTACAGTATCTTTCTGTGTTCCATATTTACCGGCATCTGTACCAGTGAACAGAGCAGAACAGATCTCAATCATCTGTTTGAATTTAGCCTGATCCTTGATAGTTACATCATCTTTTACTGGATTTGCTAATTCAAAAGAAGTATTTAATTCAACGATATTTCTCATTGTTTCGTTCCTCCAATTAGTGTATTAAGTTACAATTAGGCAATAACAACCTCAACAGCAAGTCCTTCACCGTTGAAACTTGTTTTCTCACTTACTACAAAATATTCTTTGTAGTCAGCTACTCCTGTGGCTTTCTTTACAGCTTTCAGTTTTCCACTGGCTTCTGCAACAAGAAAATCGCCAACAGCAATATCTGCGTATGTGCCATCTACCTGATCCATATCCATGTCAATAATTCTTCCTTTCAGTGAAGTAAGAACAAATAAACGTGGATTCTCACCAACTTCGATTACATAATCGTTTGGTGCAAGAGTCTCAGGTTTGTCGATAGTATTCATAACAATTGCAAGCCCTGTTTCTTTTCCATCAGTAGGAACAGCAGCTTTCTTTGTAGCTCTATCGAAAGTTACAATATTACCGTTATGCAGCTCAACGTCTGCTGTGCAGTAACCAACATTAACGGCATTTTTGTATGTACCAATTTCTCTAAATTTTAACATGGTCACGTTCCTCCATTATTTTTGTTTGATTAAGCAAAGCAATCAAAATCGTCAACAGAATTATCATCTTTGACGATAGGATCAATTGCTGACATAATGCCATCAAATTCGTCTTTCATTGAGTTCATTTCAAGAGATTTCTTTGCATTTTCCTCACGAATTTTCTTATATGCAGTTGCATCAATCTTTGTTACGATTGAATTGATCTCTACAGAGAACGGATCAGCATTGAATGCTTCGATTTCTTCTTTGGCAAAATCTTTCTGCTCATCTGTATAGTCTGCAAGGGCACTATTTAACTCAGCGATTTTATTTGCTTTCTTCAGTTCATTGAGTTCTGCAGCCTGTGTCTCAACAAGAGCATTCAGCTCTTTATTTTTCGCATCAAGCTCGTCCTCTTTTGCTTTGGCATCACTTTCAGATTTTTCACATTTCTGGTTAAGTTCAGAAATTTCCTCATCCTTTTCTTTGATAGAAGCATTCAGCTCATCAATCTTAGAATTGAGTTCTGCAACCTGTGATTCAAGACTAGCAACCTGTGAATTTACTTCAACTTTTCTAGTGTCCTGAAATTCTGAAATAATGTCAGTTTTTAAATCAGAAAGTGCTTTCATCATTTCTTCATTCATTTCAATAACCTCCAAGTTTTTACGATTGAACTGGTTAAGTTCAACTAATACGGCAGTCGAATCGGAAGGTTTTACGGATAAGATACAATATCCACTATAATCATAAATCATAGGGATACGACCTTGTTCTTTCCAACCGCCATCATAAATTATTTCACCGTCATTTTCCTTTGTACCAACAAATTCAACACTTCCACGAATAGTAATGCCATCAGCAATCTTATCCTCAATCCATTTTACGAATTTTGGATATCTTGCTTCATTTATGTAGCCAACACCACATAAACATCTATGCATTCCGTCTTCCAATTCAATGTCTTCAATCGACCAGTCCTCAAACACACCTACTTGCACAGAATCTTCAAATACCGGCATATTTTTAATCTGACCAGTCAATCCATGACCATATGGGATTTCTTTATCATTATCCAGGAACTCAGCGCATAATGGCATACCTTTTACGGTATCTGCATTGTCTCTTGTGTATTGTTCAAGATAGGAGATACCATTGATATTCCAACGTGTGTTATCGGGGTAAATTTCATGCAAAACAATTTTGACTCGTCTGCGTCCATTTGGGTTGGTGGCTTGTGAAATTTCTAAAAATTTTTTTTCCATTTCCATGATATGTACCACCTTTTTGTATAATTTATTGCAATAAAAAAGACACCCTAAAGTGCCATTTCTAACAATAACATAATAAACATCTATTCAGATGTACTTAAAATAGTAGTGAAATCATTTACAAATTTTTCCGTTTCCACAAATATGAAAATAGAAGCGTCTGGATTTTCTTTCTTCGGCTTGATATCATAAACAGGATTTCCCATTTTGATTAAATGCCTTGCAACACCAGGCTTAAAAACTGATTTGCATTTCACTACAGAATTTGTTTCTGTCATGCACATAATCTTCCTTCCTAATCTGTACTTGGTTTAGGATTGGTGTTTGAACCAGAAGATTGTGATTGTATCGTATTTTCGTTTGTCGCAAGTTCTACTCTTCCACGACCACTTTCTTTACTATCTGCTTCATCACGACCACTCATTGTAAATGATGTAGCATGAACAGGATATTTGTTTTCAAAATCAGACTCTAACTCATAGTCAAGCAGAGAGATATATGCATCTGGATCAAATCCAGTTGCACTTACCCAAGCTGTCAGAGATCCCTTGCCATGAGAATATAAATCCTGCATGTATTTTACTTGTTTGTCTCTGTTTGCAAAGGTAGTAGGTAAAATATAGCAATCAACCACACAAGAAGAATCCATGATAATATTGGCGTTAATGCATTTATTAAGCTCAAACATAAAATTCTCAACCCATGTGTAGGTATTGCTTGCAACAAGCTCTAAGTTAAGAGAAGCAGTTGCATAGTTACCTTTTGTATTACCGTCAAGACTGGCAGAACTGATACCTAAAGCACCAGGCACAGCGTCCTTAATAGATGCTTCATTTTTCTCATCGAAAATATCTATATCAACGTCCATTTTGTCTATCTTAGTTCCACTTGCAAGGGAGAAGAAAGATATACCAGACTGACTTCTTCGAGTGATAACAGCTTCTTTTACTTTTTCATGCTGTTCTCTCTGTTGGTCTTTTGTAAGAGATGACGTTCCTTTTTCTTTTCCTTCCGGGAATGTCATATAAATAATCTGATTATTGATTGAATCCAAAACTGTACGTTTAGTATTGACAAAATACTCAGCATACATAATATCATCAAAGGCAGTTACAGCCATCGGGACACCCCAGGGCTGGTTAATTGCAGCGTTTACTTTTGTAACGATAGTTTTTGTATCGTCAAGTATAATCCAATTATTGATGTTGCCTTTATTTTGATTATATCCATCACGAATTTCTTTCGGCATAGCTTGTAATCGTGCCTTTAATTCTCTATCATTGAATTGATCGAAGTATCTCAAATTAAAAGCCATACGATAATGATTACCTACTCTGCCACAAATTCTACACCAATCAACAGGCAAAGGAATAATAGAAACATCCATACCAATTTCATTTATCTCAACAATATTAGCCATTTGATAATCAGATATGAATTTCTCATTGCTAATAGGTCTGTTTGCAGTTTCAAAATAGTAGAAAGCAGTTCCATCATTTGCGTTTTTCATCAGATTGTCTCTGATTTGTTGCTTATAATTGATTTTGTCAAGAACAGACAACATTTTGAGTCTATTTCTTTCAAAATTTCTCGGACGCTTTTTTCTATTCTTACAAACAATTACCTTATCAAGAGTGTGCATAGAGCCAATATAATTAACGGCACTTCTTACACTACCGTTAGTGTTATACGCCCACCAAGCCAAATCTCTTAACTGTTTGTTGTAATACTGGGGATTTTTAGAAAATGTTCTAATATCCTTTATCGTATATGGGGAGGCATCAAGAAAATCCCCTAAGACAGAATAGATATAAGGTAATGTAGTATTATAGGCATAAGCATTTGTTTCTACATTATGGTTAGCACGATTATTCGTGTTTGCCTTACGTTTAGGTGCAGATGATCTACCACGCTTTTTGGTAGTAGAAGCTGCCACTTCATTCTGTTCTGGCATCTATCTACCTCCTAATTTTTTAATTGATAAAAGTTGAAAATCCGTATTCATCTTCAATATTACGCATATCTCTTTCAAGCTCATTTGCAATATAGTTGGCATAGGAGATAGAAGAGTATCTATCCTTTCTCATACCAGCCACTTCAACGACCTTAATTTTTCCGTCAGTAGCAGTGTAGTCCAAGTTAATCATTTCTTTAATCATGGCAGTTGTCTGATAAAATGGTTCTTGGAACATTACTTGATCTTCAACTAATAAATTCTGGAAAGCCTTGCTACGATTCAAAATATCATTAGAATCTATTTCATTGATAAGAAGTCGTAACTTTCCACGTTTGATACAGTCTCTAAGATATACTGCAGCATCAGAGTTGAATTTAGCAGTAGCCTTAATACTGTAGATGACTTTCTCTGCTTCAGGATCTTTACATCTTTCAGCCATTTTGTCATCATTGATACATGACCATGCCGGATATACAGTATTTCTTTCATCGTCAACCTGTTCAATAACAAGGTTATCGAATACACCAATACCGACACCATTTGTATCTACGATTATGTAATCACAATCGAAATCCTCAAATAACCGCCTTGCTTTTAAAGCCTGGTCAAATGTATGACCACCATCTAATGTAGTAATATACAGAACATTTCTAATATATTGATTGCTTGAAGTTGGAAGCAATTGCATCAGTGTAAAACAAGTAGCGTCATTTTTAGAACCGCCTTGTGTCGCAATATCCATTGATAAAAGACGTATCTCACCATTTCTTTTGGGTTCATACTTATACTTACTGTCATTCAACAATGCATAATAAGGCTTCGGATATAATGCTCTTTGAATCTTACGAATTTTATCTACAGTTTCAAAGTTATAGAAAGCCTTTTCAGAACTACCAAAGAAAAGAGAATCCATCTCCATTGACCACGCAATGCTATCAAAGTCATCTTCCTGCATTTCTTCACGAATCTGTTCTTCCGGGTAATATCCTTCATAAACAGGTAATTGATACGGGAAGCCAACGACCATATAGCTTTCGCCTTTAATCATGGATTTAAAAAATGCCTTGAACTTTGCCCAAGACCAATGATACTTGTAGTATGCACTACTCAAATAAATCTCTTTGTTAGGTTCTTTTGGATATTTAGCCTTATTTTCTTCAACCTTATCGCTGTATTCTTCTTTATTATAGAAGTTAGGTCTACGTTGTCCGGCTTTGAATTTTCTCAGTACCTTATCAACGACACCTTTATCAATAAGTCTAAACTCGTCCATTATAATGATGTTTGCTCTGGCAGAACGGGCAGAATCCCTTGCCGTTACAACCTTTATAACAGAACCGTTTTTCCAATATATAAATCCCTCTGAGGGAGAAGTATTTGTTTTGAGTATCTCATTCCTTAGATTAGGAGATTGTGGCATAAATTCCTCTACAATCTTTAAGAGGACGTTAATTGACTGACCACGTTGACCGGCAGCAATACATACCTTGACACCAGGATATAGCGTACAATAGGCACATAGGAAAGCTGCAACGATCATGGACTTACCCATACCACGACTCGCAATAGTCATAAAGTTATTAAATCTGAACATGAATGTGATTAACACTTGCTGAAATGGACGAATCCATTCCATACCATAATAGTCAATCAAAAATCGTACAGGGTTTGCACGATAGTAACCTATCCATATATTCAGACCACACATTATTTTTTCGTATTTAGAGTCTGATAAATTACCTTTATTCCTTTGCCCCATCAGCGTCACCGCCGTTTACAATGAAATCAAAGATATCTTCATCGTCAGCTTCTTCTAATTCAGGAATCTCAACTCTATATTTAGCCATTTCTTCTTCATAAAGAGCTGAGTATTTATTTTTTAATTTCAACATCTTGCATAAATGCCCTAAGAAATAGATAGTGATATATTTTACAATACCATCTACGTCTTCCCATTCTGGTCGGCACTTATCTATCGGACGTTCATCCTCAAACATTTTAATCATTACACCAATTGGTTTTTCAGATGCTTTATCATTTTCATCTTCTTGCTTCGGCTGTAAGTTTGCGGATCTCATAGTCTCTTGATATGTTTTCATCAGCTTTGTGTAAAGCTCAACATTATTATCCTTCAATGCAAGGTTCATCTGTAACTTGATAATACACAGTTCCCTTACAAGGGTTTCTCTTGTCTTGCCATCAATAACAACCCTGGATTTCCAATCGTCAAACATATCATTCAAAATGCCATACTGTTCCGGCTCGAAGCCAAATCCCCAAACACCAACAGCTTTCTTCAACTGAATAGCATCTAATCCACTATATTCAGCAACATCATCGGCTGAATTGATAGAATTTGATTTTTGCTCAATCAGAGTATCGCTATATGTTTTCCCAGTATGAGGTCTAATCTGTATCTTGCTGATGTATACAGAAATACGACTACGATCCTCACTGATTTTTCTTGATGCAGCGAGGGCACTTTCATTGAAATACAAATCAAACAACTGGCAAATTCTTTCAATAGCACGTTCTTCATTGCCATTGAAAAAATTAGTGTAATGTATAAACAATTCATCAACACAATTTTTGCATGTGTTCATATATCCATCTGTACCGGCATAAATCGGTGACTTAGATGGAGAGAAATTGCCTTTTCTTTTTTTATAGTGCTTACCACAAGTCTGACAAACGTAATCATCTGGTTCTTCTTTGGCAGAGATTTTTTCAAACGCAACATCGCTATTTACTGAAACGTCAGAAGCGAGTGATTTTTCCACTTGCTGTTTTTTTGTAATACCCATTTGTCAAACCTTCTTTCTTTATGCAATTTTTCCACTATAGAATAGTGGGAGTAGGAGATGTGGGACTCGAACCCACACGCCAATAACGGCACTGCGCCCTTAACGCAGCGTGTCTACCAATTCCACCAATCTCCCATATAAAAAGCATGGGAAGTTTCCAACCCATGCTATAAAAGATTACAACGAAATTTTCATTCCTTTATTTGAACATAAGACTCTGAAAGTCTTATCATTTTTAGAAATTTCTTTTCTTAAACTTTCAGATAGTGACTTTTTGCTTTCTTCACTACCATGAACCAAGATAAGTTTGTTTGTATTCAAAGAACTACCGAACTTAATCAAGTCATCTCTATTGGCATGGCTACTGAAAGTAGAGAGCGATATACAGTCAGCCCTATTTACCACCGGCACTTTATTGATTGTCAGTTTCTTGTAGTCTTTATAGTTCTTGATTCGATAGGAGAGATATGAAGGATTATCGCCAACATATCCAGAGAATACAACCATACTGTTTGAATCGGGCAAGAACTTTTGTAAATAGTTTACAATCCTACCATTTGTACAAAATCCAGAGGATGACAATACAATCTTCGGAGTAGTATCATTCTGGCACATTTTGGATTCTTCTTTCTCAGATAAGAAAACAACATTTTTCCAATTTCGCACTTTCATCCATAATTCCAGGTCTTCGCCTTTAAGTATGGTTTCATATAAGTCAGAAATTTCACAGCTAAGTTTTGAATCAACAACTACATCAGTTTTAAATGAATCGTCACAACCAAAAATCAAATAGAGAACAGTAAGTAATTCTTGTGTCCAGCTAAAACTGAAACATGGCAGCAGAAGAGTACCTTTTCGTTCCAGTACAGTATTGACAGCTACTCTCAAATGCTCAACGTCAAAATCCCTAGTTTTCTTATTTAATTTTTCTCTGCTCCCATATGTGCTTTCCATAATGGCAACATCATTGAACATTGTCGGAATTTCAATATTTCTTACATAATGGTTCTTTGTATTCAAAGCACCAAGATCTGATGTGTACAGGATTTTCTTTGTCTTCAATCCATCTGACAAAATTAACTGTAATTGAGCAGCACCTACACAATGAGAGTTTGAAATCCACTGAAAACTAACTACATCGTCAAGTTGGAAAATAACACCATATTCACCGTAAGACTTAATTAACTGCAATGTTTTAGAAACATCATCTTCACTATAAATAGGAGGGTAGTTTCGGCTGTAGCGTTTTGAAAGAATCCTTGCTTCATCAGCCACAATAAAAGCGCAATTAAAAAGCAGCGATTTCATAACCGCTGCAGTGTTAGGTGTAGTTATAATTTTTCCATTGAATCCCTGGGCAACCAATCGAGGAATTAAGCCACAATGATCCACATGTGGATGTGCCACAAACAAGTAATCAATCTCACTTGGTTTGAATCCAAATTTCTTTGAATTGATTTTATAGGAATCAAGATAACTGTTGCTTTTGGACTGATACAATCCGCATTCCAGTAATATCTTTTTGCCTCCAAATTGTACAAGGTATTGAGAGCCGGTGACATCTGTTGAGGATTCACCTAAGAAATAAATTCCATCATTATTTTGTTTGTGTTTAGACATATAATTCCACCTTTATTATTTATTGATAGTAGTAGATACGAGACTCGAACTCGTAAGGTTTCCCGACAGTGTTTGAGACTGCTGCGTTTGCCTGTTTCGCCAATCTACCATAATACGGATGATGGGACTTGAACCCACACGGTATGAATACCACAAGATTTTAAGTCTTGTACGCCTGCCAATTACGTCACATCCGCATATGAAATATGCGTGGAAGAATTATAGTCTAAAATTGAAAATGTCAGACTCGAACTGCTCCACATGATCCCAAATCATGTATGCTCCCATTACACCACATTCTCAATAAAAGCTGGCAAAGGGACTCGAACCCTTAACCTACTGATTACAGGTCAGTTGCGCTACCAATTGCGCCATGCCAGCAAAACAGCAAACACGGATTTGAAGATTCTGCATTTATCTCACCGTTAAGACCACATTTGCTTTATAGCAGAACTGGGGTAGCTGGATTTGAACCAGCGTAATGCAGGAGTCAAAGTCCTGTGCCTTACCGCTTGGCGATACCCCATTATAAACTGCCCCGGTGGGGATCGAACCCACAACATACAGATTAACAGTCTGCCGTTCTACCATTGGACTACAGGGCATTAAAAAACTGATAATGACTATGCCAAAATCAGATTTCCTATCTACACATGGCAGAAGGATAAAAAAGACAAGCCGCTAAGATCAAAGAAAATCTGTTGATAGACAATACACTTAAGATTGTCCTGTCAGATTTTTATGTAAATATTTGCATTACTTACCCAATTTTTCGTTATAATTTGCTGTATGCGACTTTCACTAGGCTCTAAAATGTAAACCATTCATTCATCAAAAATACTTAGTGTTTGAGGGGAAATATAAAATATTCTTTAATATGTTTTGTTAGTTGTTCATATTTGCTGTGTGAGCCTATACTAGACACTTTGACAGAGGATATTACTATCTTCTGTTGATTTACAATAGGATATTAAGGGGAGGAATAATATCCTATGCTTTTTCATAAAATTTTCATTTGCTTGTAAAAATAATTTGAAAGAATTAAATCAAAAAATTTTGCTGTATGTGTCTAAATTGGAATAATAAGAATCGAACTTATATAACCTCCGTATCAGAGAGGCATTCTGCCATTGAATTATATTCCAGTATAAACGGAGTAGAGTGGACTCGAACCACCACACCGCACGAAGCGATTACTCAGAGATTAGCAATCTCCTACCTTACCAATTAGGTTTACTACTCCATAATGGGTGTAGTGAGGCTTGAACTCACGACTTACCGGTTAAAAGCCGGTTACTCTACCAACTGAGTTACACACCCAGAGCGGAGAGGGTGGGATTTGAACCCACGAACCGCCATCACTGACGGTTGCCAGTTTTCAAGACTGGTGCAATAATCCAGACTCTGCCACCTCTCCAAAAATAAACACCCATACTTGGAATCGAACCAAGATCATAGCTTTAGAAGAGCCATGTTCTCTCCATTGAACTATACGGGCAAAACAGACATAATAGGAATCGAACCTATATCGCACGATTCGTAGTCGTGAACTCTATCCATTAAGCTATATGTCCATGATTATGTTTTCTTCACCATTTCATATATACCTCATGTGCCTTTTTATAAGGGCTTTATTTGATTAAATGGGAAGTGGTGGAGTCGAACCACCTACACTTAGGGCTTCAACCTAATGCTCTACCAGTTGAGCTAACTTCCCAAATGTAGTTTACCCTTGCTATCGTGGAAGGAAAGATCTTCATTACCGCTTGTCGTAAACGCCAATTTCTACCGTTTGAAGTGAGTCGTTAGAATTGGTAAAGCAACTATCTCACATGGGCGTGGAGGGAGTCGAACCCACTAGATCCCGAAGGCAGCAGATTTACAGTCTGCCCGATCTCCGTAGTCGTTTACACACCCAAATATAAAATTGCATAAATGCAAAAATGCAAAAAGCATCTGACCGGGAATGATCCGGCATCGCCTGGGTGGAAGCCAGGTATGTTATCCAGTTACACCACAAATGCAAAGCAGACGCAGTAGGACTCGAACCCACATCTTACAGTTTTGGAGACTGTTGTTTTACCATTAAACTACACATCTAAAATTAGTTTTTACTCGGCTGACACTATAACCCAACAAGCATATGACTTGCTACATTTATTTCTCGTTGTAAATGCTAAAAACGTTTCTGGCTGACTGCAGATTCGCCAGTAGTAGGGTGTATGGGAATCGAACCCATCTCGTAGCCGTGAAAGGGCTATAACTTAAACCGCTTGTCCAACACCCCATAACGGTCTAGGTGGGAATCGAACCCACGACTTCGGAGAGACAATCCGATGTTATCACCACTTAACTACAAGACCAAAATCAAGGCACAATCCACTTAAAATATTCATCCATTTGAAAGTATAAGTAATTTGCTGTACGTGCCTTACGAAACTAAGCTCATTTCGGTAGTATTTTTAACAGAAATATCCCAAATAAATTGCTGTATGAGCTTAAAGAGAGTACAGTTGGATTTGAACCAACGAATACTGATTTTGCAGACCAGTGCATTGCCAGACTTTGCTATGTACTCTTACATAAACGATAGAACTATTACGCAATGAATAGTCCCACCGCTTATTAACAAAAACATATAGGACAAAACATAAAACAAGATAAATTGCGGATGGGGGATTTGAACCCTCGACCTCTTGCTTATGAGGCAAGCGAGCTGACCACTGCTCTAATCCGCACTATGCATTTATTATAGTTTGATTGAAAGTAAGAGATAAATAGAAGTTTATGGATGGTAAACCTCTATTTATTTCATTTACTTTATTTCTTGTTCCTTATGTATGTATTATAGCATACATTTAGAAAATGTCAATACATTTCTGCATTTATTTTTGCTTGTTAAAAAATAAAAGTTCCCAAAACAGTAGAAGATAAGTCATCAACAGACATATCTTTTACAAGCTGCGAACTTACTGTATCTTGAACAATTGCAAATTTTGCTTCGTTACGATACATATTCTCCCCATTATAAGCTGGTTGAATGTAAAGCTCATTTTCTTCTGTAAGAGATAAGACATACAGATCCTTACAAACAGGATCAATATCTGAAAGAATTATATCAACAGAAGCAATAGTAATATCGCTATACTCTGTAATAGCATATTTCAATGCATCTATGATAAAACTTGACTCCCCATATAATTTAACCGATTCGTATTCTTCGTGTGGAATTTTTGAATGAATCTCCAAACAATCAAAAATTTCCTTCATGCTGCTAAATGTTCTACATTGTATTTTGTAACTCATTATTAAGGTTAATTGAGAACAAATGTATGCTCATCAACTTTTCCTTTTCCAGTTTCAAATATAACAAAAGATGCTGTGGCATCGGCAGTCTTCCTTATTGACATTGAATAATCATCTGATCCAATAATTGATCCAACACCAATCACCCCTCTACGGACTCCACAGTTTACAAACTCTGAATGATGCTTATGACCAGCCACAAGATAATCTATCTTGGTATCATAAATATCAGAGTAATCTTTAATAGCAGCAGTTAAACTACGGACTTCCCCATGAATCCCTATAACATTATATCCAGCAATAT
This sequence comes from uncultured Odoribacter sp., assembly GCA_934725835.1. Classification (GTDB taxonomy): domain Bacteria; phylum Bacteroidota; class Bacteroidia; order Bacteroidales; family Marinifilaceae; genus Odoribacter. The sequence continues at coordinate 30,781 of CAKVCR010000001.1, read as the reverse complement.
CAGTAAAAATAAAGCCGGATTTATTTGTTATGTAACGGAAGTTGGGATTGTCCTCATTTATAATACGAATAATACTTCCAGTAACCATTTCAATGTTATCATGTGAATGTTCACCTTTTTTACCATCCAGTAAGCGAAGTTCACCATGATTTCCATTTGTTTGATAGTATTCTATGTCAAATTCATCGGACAATCTTCTCAGCCATTTACCCATATACTCCCCGTATATAACGGCACTTTCTGGCACACCATACCGTAATGTCCATAATTGTGAATTACGCAAGAATCCATCTAATGAATCCCCTAAATTAAATACTTTGAATCCTTTGAGTTTCTCTTTGTGTGCATAGTCCACCACTTCATTGTAGAGGACTTCCATACGCATAAAAAATATCTCAGGACTATAAGCATTTACAATTTCATCATTCAGACCATACACTTTGAAATCCTTTCCAAAATGACAGTCTGCTATATTCAAAAGACCATAACGAGATGAAAGCATACCACCGATTTTTTGCGGAGGATCTACTTTATTCAGCGTTTCGTGAATAGCAGTAATGACTTTTTCCTCAAATAAATCATCCCTGGCATCTTCACGTAACCATCTGTTATACTCCAACTTTTCAGTATGAAGTTTCGCACGCTCTTTGATAAGCTCTCTCTTTTTCAATTCAAGCTCTTTCAAATAACTTTCAGTGTCATCATGGCTTTGAGTTTCCATTTTCTCTTTGAAATACTGCATAACTTTGTAACCAGAAAATTCAGTTACATTTGCAGCCTTTCGTAAGCTATCCCTATGGCAGTCTAAATGTAAAAGCGTGACAATATCTTCCCAGTCCAAATCGTCCGGCTTTTCTTCGACCTTTATAGAGATGAGTCTAAGACCATATTCGTAATCAGTCTCATTTTCCAACTTTTTGTACTTCGGATTGATACCAACCACCCCTTTTTATTTTTTGACTGTTACCATAAAAGCAAGGTTTTATGTACGTTCCTACATACTCCCTTATTCATAATAGGGTGCAAAAATAAAAAACCTCTGTAAAAAGCAAAGGGAGCTAATTACAGAGGTATTCATTTATTTAATTGAACTCTTGAAAATTATTTATGTGAGTCGTAATATCGTTTGTTATATGATTTAACAAACTTTTCTTGGCACTCATCACATCTTTTTTTTCTTCGGCTTTTAGAACCAACACAGAAATTTTTTCCACAATCAATACAAACTAATATCTTAGAACCAATTTTATTATATCCACGATGTTTATAGCAATACATAGCAGGACGTTTATCACTTTGTTTGAATAATTTGCTACAGAATTTACATGTACCAATTTTCTTACCGCATAATCTGTCGTAATGTAAGTTCAAATGATCGTAATCAGTGATATAGTCAAGCACATCATCTGGATTATCAGATATATCAACGAATTTTACAAACCATGATCTGTATTTATTGTTTGTAATATCGAACAGTCCAGCTTTAAACAGACAACCAAGAGAAAAATTTTTCTCTTCCGCATTCTTAAATTTACATGCTCCGGCTTTATAGATATCCCTTTTCTCCATATGACAATAAAAAAGTGTATCTTCTGTGATGGTGGCAGAATTCTCAATGGAAATACTATGCAGCCTGTGATATTTTGCATCAACAAGCATCACAAATAACATCCGGCGGTAATTGTCATTCTCAATTGTGCAAATTTTCTCCCACTCCTTTTTGGTAATAGGAGTAGGGAGTGGCAATTTTAACTTATACAGCCGTGAGCTGGCAACTGCATTGTCGATATCCTGAAACTTCACAATGTAATTGAAATCAATGTAATACCTATTGCAGAATGCTTTTAACTCTTTTTCTATTTGGCTGTCTAATTGTTCCATATCTTCAACAGTGACATTATTGTAGTCCTTCCCGGACTCTGTGATTGCCTTGTATCTCAAATATTTTGCATACAAGAGCAAATCAGACCTTTTGTATTCGTCAACAGCAGTAGTGGAAGCCTCCATTTCCTGCGCAACGGACAATTCATCGAAATAAATCATACATTTACCTCCACAACGCTATATTTTTTACCGAGATATGATATTGTGCCGTTTTTTTCATCCAAAACTGGCATTTTTGGTGTGACAGTAGAGTTCTTTTTCAAGTTTTCTACAATCTGGTTGCCAAAAATACTCCAACAGAAGTCTTTTGTACGGCTAGGATGCAGCTCATAGCATACATAGATTGCCAAATCGCAAGCATATTGCACATCACCGATAAACTTATCTGTAATTCTGTCTCTGATGGCAAGTGGATATTTGATAAATTCCGATGTCTGAGAGACACTGTGAGTATAATCACTCTTGCGTTTTACTCTTAAACTGTCTTTTTGTGCTTTGTAGTCCAGGTATTGAGCGTTCATGTACTCAATATCTTCTTCAGCAAAGTTCAAATTAGTGCCAGAATACATTGACTTGACCAAATGTTCCGGCGTTTTCATATGTCTTTTTCTTTTTATTTCACTTAAATGCTTCTCCATATAGTGACAAATCTTATTCATCCTGCCATTATAATCAATCAATGGCGAATAAGGGTAAAATTTATCAATTAGATAATCCCTCTCAGCGTCAGTAAGATCTTCCGGCGCAGAATCCAGAATGTCATAAATTGATTTTTGGAACAACATCATGCACACATCGTTCTCTTTATCCAGGTATTTAAGATACTTAGAGTTCTCAGAGCTGTAAAGATAACGGAAGAAGTAAGGTTTCTTGTCTGCAACTATTGAATTATAAAACTCAAAGTCAATATCTTCCACATCGTCTGGCTTTTTAGAAATCTTTCTTGTCCAATGTTTAGGCATTGGCTCAATTTTTATTCCCTTCGCCTTATCAATCGAATCTCCCTGAGACTTTCTGATAAGTTTGAGGCGTTCCAAAATCTCATCTTGCTCACGCTTGAATGTAATATCACCCTCATAGCGTGCCAAAATCTCATAGAATGCAGTTGAAATATTCGTAATACGACCAATTGTACTATCGAATGATTGAATGTCTGCTTTGTACAGTTCATCTTCTGAAATGTACTCTTTATCTACAGTAGATTTTGAGTATGTAATTGGAAGATTGTCGTAACGGCAGCGTAAGAACACTGGATTATCAGTAGTGGCTACAATATCTCCGTCAAAATCGGAATCTGCATGAATTATGCAGTCACAACCCCAAACATTATAAACAATGCCACTTGTCAGATATTTGAACCATTTTTCTGTTAATTCATTGTTCTTCAAGTTGAGTTTATTCACTTCTGAACGCCATGTAAGAGGTGATCTCATAGCAACAACATCAGTTTTTCCACGTTTGTTCCAAAAGTAAGAGTAATGCTCAAATTCTTTTAATGCACCAGTAACTGTATGACCAAATGCGTGCTGCATAAATGCATACATATCTGGAATCATTACACTAAAATTACCGTCCAGAATAAGTTTTCCTAAATAAGTTTCTCTGATTTTTTTATTTATGCTCATTATGATATTTGATTTTATATATTCTTCGCTAATCATTTCTGGATTAACAATCAGTGCTTTCGCAACATTGTCACTTGTCAAGTCAAAAATGTTGTTAAAATCAATATCATCTTTATCACATAGTTTTCCAAGCAAAAATAATATCGCCTGGTTTGGATCGTCAATCGAAATACCATTCAGCCACTTTACAGTAGGATTACATAACTCAGCTACGTCATCATCATTTGTGAGATCAATAGCCTGACAGAATTGATAATTGGAACGAAAACAATTATCGTCTGTTTTAGGAGTAACTTTTGTAACTCCCCACAAGAAACCATTTTCTTCACATAATCTATCATATTCTTGAATTGAATCATAAGCATTCCATAATTTAAACTGTGACTTTGTAAGGATCATATCTGTTTTAGTTATATCTACCAGATTTCCATACAGATCTTTCATTTCTGTAATCCCACATTCTGCAGCGTACTGTTTGAAATCAACAACGAACACCATACCTTTTACATATGCACATCTTACACAGAATGCAGATGGGATATAATCTAATTCCAGTTCATCGGCTACACGCTTTGCGAATTCCACAGAAACAGCACCACATCCATCGAATAAATTAAACGGCAGAGTTTTTATCTCTTCGGAAACTCGCTCATTATTTGCAATAGTGTTTTTTTCTTCTTTTGGAATCTTTGAAATCCAATCAACTTTCTTTTCCATTTCGATTTCGCAGTCATCAATGAGATAAACATTCGGGTGTGGAATTGTGTAGGTTGCGGAAGATGAGAGAGCAAAATAAGCATTGTATTTGTTTTTCGTTATTTTGACGCTTTTTGCCCCACAACGTAATCTTTTCTTTAACTCTGCATCAAAATCTTCACGAATTAAGATTACAGTATTTACTCTCGCTTGTCCGGCACTACACATGAGGCGAACATACTTAAATCCATTTATATATAATCCATCACGAATGATTTTTCTGTAATGAGAAATATCATCAATGACAACAGAAACATATTCTGGAATGAATAGCATTTCATCAATCTTACCGTTGATTATTGAGATTTGCCGTTTCGCATAATCATTAAATTGCTTTTTTAAATTTTTCTTTTGGGCGTATAGGTCACTTAATATAGCCGGATCATACCGCATTATATTAGGGTTACGCTCATACCGTATATTTCTAATAGTTCTCAATGCCTGGTTATCTGCCAGAGCAATCAATTCACCATTTTGCCGAATATCACGAATATGATATCCCGAATTACCAAGAATCCTCTTTAAGTGATATCCAAACTTATCTAATCTAGTGGAAGAGAATTTCATGATATAAAATTGTTGTAATTTTTTCATTTGTCCTCCCTGTCCAGTCTATCTTTTATCAGTCTTGCTTTCCATTTCTCCAATTCATATACAGATTTCACATCTGGAATATCGGATATGGTAGCAGTAATGCCAAAATCCTTCAGAACAGATATCGCTATCTTCAAATCTTTTTCGGTTGGTTTGGCTTTCACTTGATTTTCAATTCTACGAATTTTATCCCTTTCATAATCAAGGTTGTCGTAGAGTGTCTTGTCATATACTTTGTCCTGATTCATTTTCTTATTTCTCCTTGCTCACATAAAAAATCCCATTACTCTTTACAACATTCACATCTGGAACAAACTTAACAATTTCCGTAAGCTGCTCAATTGTAAATACATATCCTTTTGCACCGTTATACACTTCACGTAACGCATCATTCACAACATCCCGAAATCCAAGAGCATATTTTCTGGACTTCTTGAGATATTTCTGATTGGCAGGATATGGTGTTGTACTTCGTCTGAGTTTTGGCAAGGTGATATCATAAAAATATTCTTGACTACTTCTGGTATGTGGATCTGAATGATATTCTTCAATCGTGTTAGCATTTGCCCCAGATACACATGTGTTATAGCAATTCTTCGGTAGCCAAAAATAATTTAAAACATCTGAATTTGCACTAACCATATTACTGTGTTCTCCATTTATTATTGTCTGATTATAGAAAACGAAAATAATTGGATCAATCCTTTTCTCCACAAAATCCAACTATATTCGTTCCTACACTGATTATACCACTAATTCAAATATTGTCAACATTTATTATGGTTTAATTATAAAAACCAACCAACAAAGAAAAACTTAAATCGTGGCGTTATTTATATTTATATATATTATATATATTTATATTATTATTATATTATATATAAATAATAAAGAGATATATAAATATTTATATAATTGGCTATACGTTAGTATAGACAATTATGGGACATATTTAATTTTTAATTTTCGCCATAACATAACGGAGATTCGGTCTTCAGATTGCACTTTTTGGTGAGTTCGGTAGAGCATCGAGGTCGAAAAGAGCTGGAACGCCGATAAATAGCTTATTTTGGCATAATTTTCTTTTTGGTTGGTTCTTGAATCTATGGGGCAAAAATGATAGGTAAAAGCCACATTTTTAATCAGTTCGGAAGAAACCTTGATTTATGGGGATTTCAAAGGATTATATCACTATTATAGGCTTAAAATTGAATATTTTTATAATAGTGAAAAAGTCGGAAATCAGCAAAGGGAGCTAAAGTTGTCGAGGTTGGTTACGAGTTCGGAGAGGGGAAAAGAGGGGGTAGACTGAGATAACCCCCGACACCAGAACAAGTGTTCGATAATCACTGCGAAAATGTAAATATACCCCCCCTGGTACGTTCTGACATAAAATAATTGACTGAAAACGGCACTAATAGCGGTTTTTAGGCTACCCGTTGAATATTACTTTTTGAGGTTAAGTAATATTCGCAAGGATCAGCACACAAAACCCGGATTTTATCGCCAGAAATCGCCCGGAAAAATTGCCAGTGAAACCCGGAAAAATCGGAAGCCGGAAGAATTACAGAGTTCGGAAGCAAAAGAAAAAATTTAGAAAAAGGCTTGACTATTAAAATTTATCCCCTTTTCCCTGCTTTTCCTTGCTGCTTTTTCTCTTTTTCATGCAACGGCTACAAATTCAGCTATAAAAATATTGTGATCTGTTTTTGTGTTGACGGAGTGGGGCGAAATTTAGAATATAAAATACACAATAATATATTTATCTTGAATAGATTGAATAAATATTATATACCTATACTTTAATATTTAACTATTTTATATTCTCTTTATATCTCTAATGTTATAGTTATATTATTATATTATATATACTATATATCTACTATCTATTATCTATATTACTATACTATATATTGTATATATGTATCTATATATCTTGTATGTATGTACTAGATATAGTGTATAGATATACTGGTATAGTGGCGGTAAAATCTACATGCTACAACCTCACATGATCCAGACCTCACGAAAAACTTTTAAAAAACACTTGACACATTTATTATTGCGTGTTAATATACAGTCACAACAAACAAACACAACAAAACGGAGGAAAACAAAATGAGTATTTTTGAAATTATCGCAGAGGAAACAGTTAAAAGATTCGGTCATGATGATGAAGCCTATAAAGTATATCAGGATGGAGTTAAACACTATAAAGAGGCTGCAAGCATGGGTTATAAAATTTTATGTGAATATTTCAACGGATCAGCAGACCGCACTGGAATTAGTACCGTATCAGAAGAGAGATGCATTGAGGTTATGGGCTATGATATGACAGAAGGATCACGGGTTCTTGCTATGATGTATGAAATGAATATCACAGAACGTCAAGGCGGTTTAGTAGTCCTTTAATAAAACGATAATAAACGGCGAAAATATAAAAGGGATTCAGGGCAAAACCTGGATCTTTTTTATTACGCAAATTTATAAACAAACCAAAATAAAAATATTTACAAAAAGACTTGACAACTTTATTATTGCATGATAATATACAAGTACAAACAAACACAACTTAAAAACATAAACACATACGGAGGTAAATGTTATGAAGTATTTCAATAATTGTAAAACACTGGAAGAGTTAAGAAAAGAGTATAAAAGATTAGTAAAACAGAATCATCCAGATAACGGCGGTTCTGAGGATGCTATAAAAGTTATCAATGTAGAATATGAAACAGCATTGAACAACTTGAAAAATGCAGACGAAAATGAAAACGCTTGGAAATATGACCAGGCAAAAGATGAGCTTTTCCGTGATGCATTGAACAAGATCATCAACTTAGAAGATGTTAAAATTGAAATTATAGGTTGCTGGATCTGGGTTACTGGTAATACATACAATGTAAAAGAACTTTTAAAGGCTGCCGGTTTTAAATATTGCGGAAAGAAAAAAGCGTGGAGCTGGCACGCTGGCGAAAGATATTATAAAAAATCTAAAAGGGCTTTAAGCATGGACGAATTGCGCAACCTTTACGGATCAGAAGAAATAGAAAAAAGACATGCTGACAGAATCGCATAACAGTAAAAGAGGGATCAAAAAAGATCCCTTTTTTATTTTTATAAACAAACGAAAATAAATTTAAAAAGTGCTTGACAAACAAACAATAATAATGTAATATACAATTAAACAAAGCAAACACAACTTAAAAAATTCGGAGGTAGAAAAGATGAGAAAATTTGAGGTAGGGAAAAGATATAAAGAGACTGATTCAATTGAATTTGAAATAATCAAAAGAACAGCGAAATTTGTTACATACGTTGAAATCCAGCACGCCGGAAGATTTAACGAAAGAAGATGCGAACCAAAAAGAACAAAAGTTTTTGATTGGGAAACAAGAGAAGTATTCTTTGCCAGTGGCTACCAGATGGAAGCATAAAAGCATAAAGCCGGGATTGCTCCCGGCACACTATAAAATAATTTGAAAGTGGGGCGTTATTATGGTATCGAATGACGAATTGATCCAGAAATTAAACCAGATTACGGAAATAGCAACGGAACGCCAAAAGGCAGCGGAAAAGATCATAAAAGATCATGAAAAATGGGAAAGAAAATTTTTTAAAAGAATTTTCAAAAAAGGTATTGACAACAAGCAATAATAAATGTATAATGCAAACATAAACAAACAACACACAACTTTAAATTATCGGAGGTAAAAAGTTATGACAAATGCAAGACTGAAAAACGTGTTTTCACTGAGTAGTAAAGTTACGGTTTATGTACCGGCAACAATCAATATCAATGAAGAAATTGATAATAGTAAATATGTAGACAAGGCAGCAACGCTTTTATCTGATTGCTTCGGAGGTGCAACCTCAACAGATGCCCTGGGTTACTGGACAAGCCCAACAGTCGGACTTGTAAAAGAGAAAACAACAATGGTTTTCGCTTATGCAAGTGAAAAAGATTTAAGAAACAAGCTGGATCAAGTTATTGATTTATGCGAGGATCTTAAAAAAGAAATGACGCAAGACGCTATAGCATTAGAAATCAACGGCGAAATGTTTTTCATCTAGTAAAAACAAACTATAATAAATGGGGCAAGCTGTAAATGGCAAGCCCCTATAAATTGGAGGGCGTGCAATGTATCAGGAATTTAACGAAATCTATTTGAAATATAAAAAGTTTTTACCTCAGAAATTAGCTTTTAAAATGGCATATAAAACCATTCAAGGGAGAAAATAACATGTATACAATTCAGGCAACAGACGGAGCAAGAACGCAAGAAAAGCGGTTAAATTGTACAGAGTCGGAAGCAAGAAAGAGAATGCAAGAATATTTTGAAAATGACTATTTAGGTCTTGACTATTTTTTATATGATGCGAACGACAACGAAATAATGAGATTAGAGCAATAACGGGAGGCGTGGCAATGTTAAAAGAAAATGATCTTGTAAAAGTGCATTTATACGGATGCAGCAGCAAAGAAATCAAAACGGGGAACTATAACAAGGTTTTCCGGGTATATCGCAAAAATGGCGTTTTAGGCATTGACTGGAATACATCTAGAAGCCCATACACGAACCACGGCGATATATTTACACCTTTTCGATGTTTTGCGTCTTGTGTGGAATTTGAGAAGGTGGAAACGGGCGAAAAGTTCCATTTTGATAATATTATCAATGGAATTTCAAAAATTGCGTAAAAGTCAAAATTAGAGGATCGTTCCGGCGGTTCTCTTTTTTATTACACTAAAATAAAGAATTTTAAAATAATACTTGACAATCAAACAATAATAAAGTATAATACAATTAACAACAAACAACACAACTTATAAACATGGAGGAAATACAATGGAAAAGATCAGAGAAACAAAATACAATGAATGGTTTAGAAATATATTTCTTGAAAGTTTCGGACACTGCAAAAATAAACAAATTTCAGAAAAGCAAGGGTTGATTTTTGAGAAGTATTTAAAAGAAGATCCTGAAAATTGGAGACATGCAAACGCTTTTTATTATAGTGGTATCATATCAGGAAAAAAGATTCGGCTGCAAGAATCCAGTGTGTATAACGGAAGTACAAAAGGACATACGAAGGTATTGTATAGAACTGTATATTATATTACGATTCAGACAGATAATACAAAAGAAGAAAACGAAATTCGACAAGAAATAGAGCGGTTAAACAAGAAATTTGATATTTCTATAGAATCTGGTGCAAGCGATGAAGAACTTGACGAAATCGAAAATAAAATTGATCTTTTGTGTGATAAATTAAATGTTTTGAGGTTTCCAGGGTAAAACCTGGGAATTTCTCAAAATCGTATTAAATGGGAGGTATTACAATGAGTAAAAATAAAATTATGGGATATAATACGGAAATCGTTGACGAATGGGAAAACGTTTTTGAATTGGCTATGATCGTGCCAGGTTTCGCATATTATGCAAATTATGAAGAATCAGACGAAAACGGTAATACGATAGTTATAAATGATAAAAACGAAATTTTATCGAATAACATTTTTGCAAATAATGATTTTATACAAGCATTGGAGCAAGTGAACGCCGGAAAGTTACAAGCGTTATATATTAGCGATAAAATGAGAGTAAATATTGATTTATTGCGTGAGTCTAGTTATTTTGATTCATAATCAATCAAAAATAAATGAAAAACACTATTGACAAACAATCAAAAATAATGTATTGTATTTATAACAACAAACACAACTTTAAATCATGGAGGTTTTAGAAATGGCAAAAATAACAAGAGATCAGTTAGAAAAATTCAATGGAAAATGCAAAAACGGCTTTTCTTTAGATTTATTCTTCTTTTGCACCTGGGGCGAAAAGAGATGTAAGAAAATCGTGAAAATTGGCGATGATTCAATTATTTATGATGTAATCGTTGAATTTTATGATAAATATGAAAATTTCAAGAAAGCCGGAAGCGTGCCGACACTTATTATTAACAAGTGTGTACCGACTGGTACAGAGGGCGTTTATAGTGTGCATGAGATCCACCGGGAGGAAGTCGGGGAAATGGTAACAAGAAAGACCGTTAAAATCCTTCAGGAGCTTACAGAAGGATATACAGACGAAAAACTTGTTGATATGATTAAAATGCTGATTGCAGCATAAAAAATGGAGGTTTTGACCATGAAAAAGAAGATTTTGACAATATTATCAGTATTTAGCATTGTTGCAAGTTTAACCGCTTGCAATAGTGCAACAGAAGCCGTAAAAGAGCCGGAAACAGCGAAAAACTGGGAAGTTAGCACATATTATATGAACGGGTATTATAATCCAGAAACGAAGGAACTAACAACCGTAGACGCTGCCGGAAATTGTGATATTTGGGATAATATCGAAATTTTGGATTTATACAAGGATGCAGACTATTGGAAGGATATAGATGACGAGGTTTTTGTGTGGGCAAAAATCAGCACAAACGGCACAAAGTCAATAAATGACGATGAAGCGGTTGTTTTTCCTGGAAATTACAGTGTTTTCAAGGATCACGCAAAAATATTTGTATTAGATGGCGAAATTATTGTAAAGGAGAAATAAAAATGTTTGGTTTACTGTTTACTTTAATTTTCGGGATCAGTGATGAAATTAAAATCAGAAAAGATATAAAAAATGAGCGTATAGAGTCAGCAAAACGATGTGCCGACTTTAAACGCCGGATGAATCAGTGGGAAGAACTAAAAAAGAAAGATTATAGAAGATAGGGAGGATCATATCATGAAGAAAATGAATAATATTGTTATTGTGGCGTTGTGTGTGGCTATTTTAGGCGTTTTATTGATGGGGTTCGGTAAAATATCAAGCAATAATAAAAAAGCCGTTAAAAACGAAAATACGGCGTTTTCTGAGGTGCTAGAAGCGGAAGAACTGGAAGCAGAGCAGCCGGAAGCCGTAAAAGACGAAACAGTATTAAAATGCGAAGAAATAGAGAAAGAAATCATTGAAGAATACGGAGATTTTGAAGTGTTTTCAACCTCTGAGTTGACCGGCGAAATGTTAGAAAATCGTATGAACGGCGATAAAGTTATCGTTGAGCGTACAAAGGGTATTGTATTAGATGACGAATTGAACGGATCAGCGGAAGACCACTATGTCAGTTATAGAAGCGTAGAAGGGGCGCAGCCTGGGGACGAAATTATAACATATTTAGTATATAATCCAGCAACAAGCTATATAGATGATATTATTGAACGTTATGACGTTATTGTTAAGTAAATGTAGAGAAAAGGGAAATCCGGCGTAAAAGTCGGATTTTCTTTTTTATAAACAAACAAAAATAAATGCAAGATGCTATTGACAAACAAACCAAAATAATGTATTATAATACTAACAACAAACAACACAACTTTAAATTAGGAGGTACAACATGAAAGCAAATGATATTTCTTTATATGATTTAGTTGGTAAAAGATTTAATACACTGGATCAGTTAAAGATGGCTATTGAAAAGATAAGCAACATGAAAGTTGATATGATTGCTGAGAGTCAAACAGAAAGACCAGAAGATAGTGATGATATGATTGACTTTTGTTATCTTGAATTACAAGATATTCATACAATGTTTTATTTAAAAGATAACGCCGGAAGATATTATATCACAGAGGTTGAATTTTAAGGGAGGAAGCGAAAATGGTAGAAAAATCAAAAGTGATCGGAATTATGTTGCAGCATTCAGATGGCGATAAAGAATATTATGAGCCGGAGTTATCAAAAGAAGATATTGAGACAATTTTCAAGATTCTTGAAAAATACGGCGATGATAATGATTCTATTAGAGGCGATTTAAAAGTTATCGACCAGGAAGAAAACACAGAAGACATTGACAGCGATTTTGAGCATACATCAAAAGAAATGGCAGATAAACTGATGGAATTCAACCGAGACTTTTCGGACGATTCGGAAACTATCGCAGAAGAAGCGGAGTATTTAATAGGTGTATTTGATAAGTTGAAAAAGTCGGAAGATTTTAATATTCTGGCACATCATTTAGATACAATGTTTATGGATTGTGTTTTTAAATAAACTATAATAAATATCGGAGGTATATAAAAATGAAAGTTAAATATATTGGTTTCGGTGGCTATATGGAAGTTCCTTGTTATCAGGACGAAAACGGTAAAATCTATTTTGATGAAAATAACGGGCGTAACGGTTTAGACCTTTATACTGGTGCTTATATGGATTGTGGCGAAATTTGCGGAGAACCTTGCAGCAGAGTAACAGAGCCGGTAGAGTGCGAAAATCCTTTTGTGAGAAGTCCAAAAGAAAGAGAATACATGCTATTAAACAGATTGCAGCTTGATTGTAAATATTATATCAATTGTGCCGGAAAATGCAGATCATCAAGTCTCTGGTCTGATATTGATACCATTATAAAAGAAATGGAAAATATCATGGATTCATTTACAGAAGAAGAGAAGCCGGAATGGTTGACAGATGTGGATTTTGAAGCACTCAAAAACGAAATAAAGGAGATTCAAGAGCATGAAGCGGAAAACGTACAATAATGTATTAAAAGCTGGTAAATTGATCCAGGCAAAAGGATATAGCGAAAAAGAATCGTTAGAAATCGCAGTGCAGAAGTTTGACGAACTGGCAAGCCTTAAAAATGGTATGTCAGTAGAATGGTTGATTGATAAAATGGCAACCAAAACAGAAAGAGAGGGCGAAAGCATGAAGTTATCAGAATCAGACAAGAAATATTTCAAAAAGTGCGGATATCTTGACCAGGATATCCCACAAATTGAAAAAGCTATTGAAGTAATGCAGTATGAAGACGAAAACGACAAAAAGGTATCAAGAAAGTACGTTCTTGATAATATGGATCGTGAAACTTGGTTATCTGGTATCGGGCGTGCAGCTTTTCATTGGAGTGCAGCAAGAGAGACAAAGGACGGTAAAACAATCTTTTTTGATGCAAGAAAACTGTTTAAATAGGGGGGCAAAAACCATGTTAAAATTTGAAAATAAGACCACAAAAGAAAATTTTGAAAAATCAGTTAGCCAGAGCAAAAACAAAATTGAAGAAATGGAAAGACCACACGAAAATCAGAGATTATGGAAAATTTCAGATTGTTTCGGGAACGTCTGGAACGTGTTATTTACTGGCAATGTTGATGAGTACCGTATTTCATATAAAGATGAATTTTCGGTTGATATTTTGATGTATGGCAATATGGTAGAAATTCATAGAGCTATTAAAAACGGACGAAAACTAAAAGCAGACAGAACTTTAAAACAGTTCATGCAGTTGGCTTTATTGGTAAGTTGTTATAAAAAATTCGGATTGATACTGTAGAAAGGGCGATATTATGACATATATAGAATTTTTAAGAGATATTGATAAATATGTTGGGTATGTGGTAGAGTTTAAATCCCGTTTTAAGTCCAATGGACAAGAATATACATTTCAACGATATGTTTGGGATAACAAGGAATTTGGGGCATTGAAGCCGGATTCTTTAATTGATATTGTAAGTGTAAAGCCACTTTACAAGAAAGCAACGAAAAGGACAGAGACAGGAATCAATTATATATAAACGGAGGTAAATAAAATGTTAGTTTCATCAAAGAAAATCGAGAAAATGTTGCGTGATCGTGATAGACTTGAAAGAATGGCAAAAATTGAATACCAGGAAGCAAAGGATCTTTTTAGCGTTGGAAATATGGAATTCGCTATTGAATTGCAGCTTGCTAATCAGCATTTAGGAGCGTCAAGAGAAATTACAAGAACATTGAAAAATATTGGATATGAAGAATGTAAACGAATGTCAGAAAAAGAGAAACAGTTGCTTATTGCTGGCATTAAACAAAAATTGTGTGGCATTGGTGTTATTGGTGTAGGTGTAATTTTTATATCTTCCGGGATGCCGGTTGTATTTATTGCATTGTCAGCAATTGGAAGCACTTTATGTGTTTCAAAAGAAAATGTTGTAACTGTATGTAAAAATAGGCTTGCGTTATTAACAAACGTAAATAAATAATATTGACAATAATAGAAATAGTGGTATAATCGTTTTAAGGATGGATATACCACTTATTCTATATTCAGGAGGTAAAAAATTATGAAGTTATTAAATAGTAAAGTTATGTCATTTGAGGAAGATTGTGTTGAGTACGAAAACGAGCAAGAATATTTAGAAGATCTTGACAGACGAAGAAAAGATGGCTGGACACAAGTGAAAACACCAGATTTTGAAAATGGAGTTATGAAACGTGTAAGTAAACAATTACCAAACGGTCATTTTACACAACGTTATAAACGGTACAATGGCATTAAATTAAATGTTTAGGAGATAGATATGGGGTCTATATTTTCTTATACTGGCGAAGCAGCCAAAACAAAAGAAATGATTGAAGAAGGGCGAAAAGATATCGCTTTAAATACCCTCTACAAGCATTCCAGAGGCTTTTATTGGAAAGTAAACAGCCGTGGTTATATTCATGTTGTATTGCCTGGTAAAGTGACTTTAAATGGCGAATTTAGCCATTATGAGGTACAGGATCATTTATTGACTGGATATAATACATTGAGAGTAAAGAGTGCATACGGCAATTACAACACAAGAAAAGAATGCATAGAAGAGATTGAAAAAGAATTATAAGGAAGGAAAAATGGACGTAGTAGCATTAAAAGATGGAAGTATTGAAATAATTGGAAACCATAGAGATTTAGTTGATATTATCCGGGATAAATGCGGAGATGATATTGCTAAAAGAGTGGAAGAGCTTGATCCAGAATATTATGACGAATTATATACAGCGAATTCTACAATCTGGGAAATAGTTGATATTTTAGAGAATAAGAACATTGATAGCATAGAAAACAAGTTTGAAGAATTACAACATTATATTTCTTCATGTATTTAATAAAAACACTTGACAATCAAACAATAATAATGTATAGTATAAATATAAACAAACACAACTTATAAAGTACATTACGGAGGTATTGATTATGTCAAGTAATAACAACTATTATGAATTTAAGGATGCGAAAGTTGCAATTGCAATGGAGCTTGTAAAAAGAGGTTGGAAACTGTATGGTTTTCATGAAGATGAAAGTGACTGGATGACAGATTATTGGAGTCCGGCATGGTGGGAAGGGATTGCCACAAAAGATGGTTTTGTAGTAGTTGTTGATTGCCGTTGGAATGATAAAAGCGGTAAAGAAATCATTCAGCATATCTATAATAGTGAAGAAGTTATTCTTTCAGCGAAAACAAGAAGCCTGATTGAAAGACTTTCAGAAGTCAGACAGGATCGTGGGGCTTCCGCAGCGGAAGAACAGACAGCAAAAGCGAAAATTGAAAAGCTGAGAGCAAAAGCCAGTAGCCAGACAGAAAAGATAAAAGTAACAGACCGTTACCCGGAATATCAGCCGAACCCACCTAGAATGTCATGGCATGTTGAAAAAGATGGCGTTATCATCGCAAAAGGTAACGGAGTCGCAAAGTTTTCTGATATGAAATACTTTGATAAAGAAAACTATGAAAAAGACTTGAAGGAATGCGATAAAAATAGTTATAGATATGAAAGAGCCGAAAAACTTCTGAAACTGGCAAAACAGTTTGAAAAGTTCATGAATAAAATTGATTCTGCTGCCGGTTGCATGATCGGTGGAAATGGTAAAGCATATGTATATACTAATGTTGAGACAGTGGAATATAAAACGGAAAATAAAGCCGTTGAATGCCCTGGATCATTAAGAGCTAATCAGTGTTTTATCGTGAAATCATGTTTTAATCATGGTATTAGCAAAGGATATGTATATCAATTAAATGAGCATGAAGGCGTGAACGGCGAAAAGTATTATATTGCATACCGACTTGACAAGAAACTGAAAAAGCAGTTGACGGGAAATGCTAATCCGGCGAACTGTTTCGGATATATTTCAGGATCTTACAAAGAAAGATTTTTGAAATGGATTGAAACTGGCGCACTTGCATGGTGCGAGATTCAAGAAGTTAAAACGCCGTATAAAGTGCAGAAATGTGTTAAAAAGAAAATTGGATAAAACAAACTATAATAAATGAAAGGAAGATAAAAGAGTGGGGACAACACCCACTCTTTATATAGAGAGATGACAGCAAGAACAGCAAGGGTTTTATATGACACAACAAAAACAATCACTGTAGTAAGTGGCATTATAGGCGGTATATTAACTTTTATCGCTGCTGGTATTTCAGACAATTATACATTAGTGGGGCAAGCCGTTCCGGGAGATTATGATTTAAAGATAATACATATAGCGTTTTTTATTATGGCTATTGCCGTTTTAGGGATTTTTATAATGGATCATGCTTTATTTGATGCAATGTATGACTTGGAAAGAGTGCCGGTTAAATATAGTGAATATATTGGTTATTGCTTAGAGCGTAACCAGATATTTGATAGACAGATAAAACAAGCACTTGACAGGTACTATAATTTAGATTGGGGTATGGTAGACCGTTTGGACTCGAAAATAAACGATGATGCGGTAGAAAATGGCTATGATCGTGTCCGTGGGATTTATCAAACCATATTAGGAAAAATATTTATTGTTACAGATTCAGAAAGATATGCAACAACTATATATTCTGAAAAAGAATATCTGAAAGAAATAAATTACTAAAGGAGATTGAAAAATGGAAAAAGACAAGAGCATTCATAAAACAAGTACAGGGAAGTTATTTCAGTTAATAGATTTAGAAGGAAATCCGATGGACTATGAAAAGTGTAAAGGTATTTTTACACGATCATATATGGCAGCGTTAGAAGTTGGTCAGGCATTGAGATCTTCTGATAACGGTATGATGTTAAAACGTATTCAGTAGGAGGATTTTCAATGTCGGCAAGAATTTTAGTTGCCGGTAGATCTGAGATATGCAGAGAATTATTTGATGATCCAGAAGCATATGGTTCACATATAGCTGATAGATTATCATGTATCAATAAGCCAGCCGGTTGTTTGTGGGGTTCTACTTTACTTCACAATGAAGAATATCCGTCTGATTGGTTAAGATGGGTAGCAAGAGAAGAATTTATGCTTGGTAAGTATAGTAGCATGGCGGTCAGCTTTAAACTGAGCAGAAAAGCCAAAATTTGCACGATTGACACAGTAGAAGATTATCATAGGTTGATGCGAAAATATGCAAAACTTAAATATGAAAATAGTGAGTATAGCAGTTTGTTTAAAGAAAAAGTAATTGATTGGAAAAAGTTGGCGAAAGATTATGATGCTTTTCATTTGACAGAACGGGCATTTTGGGAAATGCGATTACCACTATCTAACATATTGAAGTGTGAGGATGGTAGCGAATTATGTAATTTCTATTCATACGATTGTGAAAGCTGGATTCTTTTCAATTTAGATTGTATTAACTGGGGGATCAGTTATCAATCAAGATGTAAAAATAAAGCCTTTGTGTGATAATTAAGTAGGAGGACGAACAGACTATGGAAAAATGTGCAATTTGGAAAGATCACAAAGTCGTTGGTTATATCGAATTAACCGAAGAACAGAAAAAGACTTTGAATAGAGTTCCTGGAATTGGTGTATATTTTGGATTTGACAGAACAACACGCCCAGAGAAGTATGCAGAAAGCTATAAACAAACGTAAATAAAGATTGACATTACACAACTTATAATGTATAATATGATTATAAGTTAAGGGAGGAACAAACACATGAAAAATCAGTTAGAAAACAATGGATCATATTTAGGGTTTACAGATAATAAGACAGCTTTACAGAAAGCAAAGATTGAGAGCTGCTTGGATAAAGTATTTAGATACAGTAATGGTATTATGACAAGAAAAGATGCTATGCTTTATGGTCTGAGAAATGGCAAAAAGCCGGAAGTTGCCGATGAAGTAAGAGGAAACGGAACTATTAAAAAATCGTATCGTATGGCGTGGGATAATCTCTATAATGATATCACAAAAACAGAATATGATTTTTGTCTCTATCTGATTGAGCATGATCTTGTTTCTGAGGAATCTGTAAATGCTTTTATTGAAGCAGAAAACCAGAAAAAAGAAAGAGCTGCAGAAGAACAGAGAAAAGCGGAAGAAACCGCCAGAAAAGAAGCAGAGAGAGCCGAAGCTGAAAAAGAAGAGTTTAAAATCTGGCTTGTAAATGCTTCAAAAATGTATAGCGGTACAACTAGAGGAAATTTAGTTGAACGCATTTATCTTGATGTATACGGCGAATTTCGTTTTCCTTTAAGAGCTTTTGAATTATTGGCTTGTATTGATAATATTGAAAAAGCATTATGCCGGGAAGAGTTAAAAGCACGTTTACATACAGATAATAGAGCAAGTCGAAAAGTATTTCAGTGTGTAACAGGCTTGAAGCTGCCAAGCACAAATAGAGATACAATGACATTTTTGGATAGTGTGCAGAAAAATGATTATCAAGGTGCAGTTGAATATAAAACACGTAAGAAGCCAGAAAAACAGCCGGAAACGGAGAAAGAGAAGTTTTATGTGCTTATGGGTACAGAAAAAGGGAAAAAGGAATATGTACCGGCAATGGGCAGCAAAATAGAAAATCATGGTGTTGAAATGTTTATTCATGAAGCACCAGACGGTAAAATTGCTATTTCATCTGTAAAATGTGGTTTACGAATAGCAACCGGCAAGAACAAGACAGAAGCAATTAAGGAAATGAAAGAACTTTTTAAGAAAATGGATATTGATACCATAAACAGTAGAATTGATGAGATTACAAGCTGTTATGGTATTAGTCCATACTTAAAACAAGCGTAAATAAATGGAGGGTTACAAAATGGGAATTGCAGATAAATTCGGAAACTTTCAAATTAAGAAATCTGATAGAATCAGCCAGGAAGATCAAGCCTGGTTGACTCACAGAGAGGAATTATATAAACGGGCGATTGCAGTTTATAAGTCTGTTTATGATATCTATAAGGCAGAAAATGAATCATATTCAGAAGAAGACCGTAAAGATTACAAGTATTCTTCTTTTTTAGTCGGGAATTTTGGTGTCCCAAAATCGCTTTCTGATGTTCAAAATAGTTATATAAGTGGTATTTTCAGTTACTTTTCAAATAAGTATAATGTGCAGCTTGAAAACAATTTTGATAGATATGATCTGGATAGAGAATATTACAGATACAATGACTCAGATTCTATCAAAGAGCTTGTTGTTGACTTCATCGACTATCATACAGTGCTTGATAAAATTTTTGACCAGTTAGGCGGTATGAGCTTCAAAGAAAAGGCTATCAAAGAAGTAAAAGACAAACTGAAAGGAAAATGTTACAACAGCTATCGTGATACATGGGAGATTAAGGTAAAAGGTAATAAATTCACATATACAGGCGGTTATTGTAGCAAAGAAAAATATTTTGATTATTACAATTTTGGTAGCACAGAATGGTTACGTGCTTTTATTGATGCATTGGCATTTAATACATATGGAGAAAAAACACAAGTTTATTCACTGAATCATCTATATAGTTCTTATTCTATAAGGCTTGAAGAGGATGATTTTCAGAATGGATTTTCAGCACCAGAGGTTGGAGTCAAGCATATCAAACTCTTCAAGAATGGAAGGATTGATGTTACTTTTACGGATGCAGAATTTTGCCGTAAATTCGCAAGAGAATGGTGTGGTTATACACTTATTTAGGAGGGATAATATGCACGATTATAAATGGCATAAGGTCAGTGAAATGCTGCCGGATAAATGTGGAATTTATGATGTTAAAATCAAGAATTGCTATGATGAAATCGTAGAAGTAAAAGCATTATATACATATACAGCAGATGAAGGTTTTACATTTTGCCGGTATGGTAGCACGATAACAAGTGTAATTGAATGGAGATATACAAGTCATGAAGTATAAATGTACAAATGAAGTAATCCCACAGGAAATGAGGGAAGATATCAACACAAAAATTGAATATATTGTGAATAATGATCTGCCAGAAGCGGAAACAGGTATTTCAAAAGATGATATTTTCAATGCGTATACTGGATTAGGTGGGCTTCATGGTTTAGAGTTTGCTAACTATGATAGTTACTATGATTACCAGAGAGCGAAAGCCGACATTGAGCAAGGGCAGTTCTTTACACCTTATAAGCTGGTTGAATGGATTTATAATTGTTTGCATATTTCAAATACTGATTTAGTAGCAGATCTTACTTGCGGACATGGTTCATTTATCAGTTGTGCGCCGGTTGAATCGAATTTCTACGGTTGTGAATTGGATGGGAAGCCGTACAGAGTAGCAAAATATCTTTATCCAGATGCAAAACTGGAAAATACAGATATTCGTTTTTATGAGCCGAAAGTTACATTTGATTATGTTTTGGGAAATCCACCGTATAATCTGAGATGGAGAAAAGATGATATCAGCTATTTATCAGAATATTATTATTGTCTGAAAGCTGCGGAACTGTTAAAACCAGCCGGAATTATGGCTATTATCGTACCTATGTCGTTTTGTGCCGATGATTTCTCTGATGGTGGTATGATTGACGGAATGAATGAACATTTTAATTTTATCTGCCAGGTGGAACTTGACAAGAATACTTTCAAACATCTAGGCGTTGAGAATTACAAAACCAAAATTGTATTCTTTCAGAAAAAATCTGAATATACGAAAGAAGTTCCGTATAGTACAGAGATACTTTCCGGCATTACTTCCGATGAGGTGTGGGAACGATATTTAAAGCCTATTACAGAAGAAAGAGAACAGATTAAAAACAAGATTTTTCTGGAAACTGTAAGAAATAGTAAAGACGATGAAGCGTGGAGCTTTAAGGTTGAGAAACTTTTGTGTGATATCAAGCGGAATCCGAAAACATGCAGCCAGTATGCGGAATGTTGTGAGTATGTCAATAGATATAAGACACAGAAAAAGCCAGATTATATCAAATGGGATGAATGGGAACAGCTTAAAATCAAGCCGAAAGATGTTATTAAACATTTGAAAACTGCGTTACGTTCACAGAACCCGGCACTTGATAAGGCTGGCAGAATCATTAAGAACAATTATACATTTGAATACAATGGCGATTATATATCAATCAATGATGCTGTACTACAAGGTTTTTCAATGGGACATTTCCAGGCAAAATGGATTGATAAGATCGTGAATAAAAAGCGAAAGATGTATGATATCCAAAATATGCCATTTTCTGAAATGCAGCCAAACAAAAAAATAGCAAAGTGGCTTGATGAGTTCACATTGACGGATGATGAAAGAACTATAAAGCTGAATGATGCTCAGAAAGCGGATCTGAATCTATTTATTCAGAAACCGTATATCTTCATACAGTGGGAACAGGGAAGTGGTAAGACATTCGCTGGAATTGCAATAGGTAAATATCGTTTGCAGCACGATCATGTGAAAAATGTATTTATTGTGAGTACGGCAATCTCAATAAAGAACAACTGGCAGGATGTATTGGATCAGTACGGTATTGATTTTGTTATGATTGAAAGCCTTGCAGATATTCAAAATATCAAAGAAGGTCAGTTTGTAATTATCACTTTAAATATGATGTGTAAATATCATAAATTCATCAAGCGATATGTGAAATCAATCTGTCAGAAAGCCGTTTTAATTTTTGATGAGTCGGATAATATGAGCAATCAGGACAGCAAACGGACAAAAGCCGTATTAAATGCTTTTCGCCGGTTGAAGTACAAAGCACTGATGACGGGTACAAGCACAAGAAATAATATCACTGAAATCTATCCTCAGTTTGAATTGCTGTATAACAACTCTATCAATATGCTGTCTGAATGTGAGTATATTATGGAACGTAACAAGGATGGAGAATTGGAAGACCAGATAAATGAATACTATTTACGACCATATCCGGCATATCGCAATGGAAGCAAGTTATTTGCAGCGAGCCACATTCCAGAAAAAATAACGGTATTCGGCGTGTCTCAGTTTACACAAGATGTCCTTAATGCGGACGTTTTAAAACAAATGATTGATAAGACAATCATCACACGTACATTTGAAGAAATCACTGGAAAGCAGCTTTATGAAATCAAACAGATTGCTTGTGAAATGGGAGAAGAAGAGAAACGACTGTATAAGGTTGCCCTGGATGAGTTCTATAAAATGGAATATCTGTTTGCGAAAACTGGAAACAGTCGGAAAGATGCAATGTTGAAAATTCTGAATCAGTTGCTTGCACTTTTGAAGATTTGCGCTGCGCCTCAGACATTGAGAGAATACGATCAGTCAGTAATGCCGGAGAAATTCAAAACTGTATTATCACTTTTAGATGAATTTTCTGATGAAAGAGTTGCTATTGGTGTGCGTCATATTTCAGTAGTAAATACATATGCAAAGGAAATCAGAAAAGCATTTCCGGGCAGACCTGTATTTGTGATTACTGGAAATGAAACCACTTTGAAGCAGAGAAAGAAAATTGTCAAAGAACTGAAAGCAACAACAAATGGAATTTTGATAAGTACACAGCAGAGCTTATCTGCCAGTATGAATATTGATTTTGTGAATAAGTGCATTATTCCAGAATTACACTGGAATAACTCTAGCATGAGTCAGTATTATTTCCGCTTCATTCGCTACACTTCAACGGAATTTAAGCAAGTGTATTTTGTAACTTATGAGAATAGCATTGAAAGCAATCTGTTAAAAATGATTCTTGTAAAAGACAAATTGAATCTGTTTATGAAGGATCAGGATTTAACAGACGATGAATTATATGAACGTTTTGGAGTGGATAGTAATATGCTGCAGAACCTCATGTACAAAGAAAAAACGGAAGAAGGTTATGTGATAAGATGGGGAGATCAAAAAGTATCGTAAAGAAACAACCATATATAAGGAAAGAAATATATTCCATTGATGAAGTGTATAACGCCGTAAAAGACGGACTCTTTGAAGAGAAAAAGACATTCGTTGATATGGATGGAGATATGATTAAAGCAAATAGTCAGAGATATCAGACGTTTTTCACAAAGGGAATTAAGTGTTGCCGGTGTGGAATCGAAGGTAGATATTTTGCAAAAGAGAAAAACCCGAACGCAAGAAGATATCATTTGAATCTGTATGCAGTAGATCAAAATGGAGAAGAAGTGATGATGACAAAAGATCATATCATCCCCGTTTCCAAAGGTGGCAAGAATACGCTTGAAAATTACCAGACAATGTGCAGAAAATGCAACGTGCAAAAGGGGAATAAATTGGTTTGACATATGATAGAGAAAATATGCGATGGATAGAATACACAAAACTATCTAATGGGCAATCGGCGGTAATCTGCTTTGACAAGAACTATAGACATGAAATAGGAAGTGGATATGATTATGCGGTTGCTTTTGCCATTGCCAACAAAAAGAAAGTGTTAAGGCAGTGGCTCAATAGTGAAGGTTACGGCGATTTAGATATGACAACAACTGGGAAATGTGGTGTTGAGGGATTATTGTGGGCTTTTAAAATGGTTCGTGAATTTATAGGAACACATATGTATGAAAATGATAGAATCATTGTATATGGTTCAGATGCAAGAAGACAAAAAGTATATAGACATTTTCTCACTACTAGATTAGGGTTTGAAGAAATACTTGATCCATATTGGGGAAGATGCCTTGCAAAAAACTTATAAACAAACCAAAATAAACGTTGACATGATAATAAAAATATGGTATCTTATATATAAAGAAAAACACAACTAATAAAAATTCACGGAGGTATTAAAAATGAAAAAATCAACAATCCCTTACACAGTTATGCAGTTAAAGAAAATGTATGAGAAATCTGGAATCCTGGATTTCGATTGTCCTATCCAGAGAAGATATGGAATGTGGGACGATTACAAAAAGAGTCTTCTGCCACATTCAATGCTCATCGGGTTTGTTATTCCACCACTGTATTTTACGAAAGAGAATAAAGGCACAAGAGATAAGAAGAACAGACCAGTATCTAACTATTCGTGCATTGATGGTCAGCACAGACTTCGCAGCTTATTTGATTTCATCAATGATGAGTACGCACTGCATCCAGAAACGCCGGAAGTTGAAATTGATGGAGAAATTTATGAAATCGCTGGATTAAAATTCTCAGAGCTGCCGGAAGAAATTCAGCAGATGATTAACGGTTATGTTTTCCCGATTTATAACCTGGAAGAATGTACAGATGAAGAAATCGAGGAAATGTTCTTTAGACTGAATAACGGATCTGGATTAAGTAAAACTCAGATTGCCAATGTAAAACTGGGTATGAACCTGGCAAAATTTGTTAAAGAGATTCTTGCCGGAAAGTTCTTTGAAGATGTTTGTCATTTCACCCCGGCTCAGTATCGTAGAGCAGCGGACGAAAAGACACTTTTACAGGCTATGATGCTGTTAGATGTAAAAGATGGAGATTACGAACTTACTTCTATTTCAGAAGGTCAGGTAACAAAATATGCGGAAGATTTGCATGATTCTTATACAGATGAAAAGCGTGAGCGTCTTCTTAAAATTGTCAAGTATCTGGAAGATGGATTCGACCAGAAAGAAAAATTCATGAAAGTTGTAAACATCCCGATTTTCATGTATATGGCAGATGAAGCAATTAACAACGATATTAAAGCAGAAGATTTCTACAAATGGTTTGAGATCTTTGCAGACAAATATAACCCGGATTGTGCCTATGCACAGTATTGTTCTACTGGATCTATCAAGAAAGAAAAAGTGGAGGGAAGAATTTCTGTTATGAGTAAAGATTTCAGAGATTACTTCAAACTTAATGACAACAATGATGAGGCAGAAGAAACAGAAACGGAAGAATCTGATGAATCCGGCGAACAGGCTACAGAGTCAAAAACTCCACTGACTGACGATTTCATGGATGATTTAGACAATGAACTT
The DNA here is from genome assembly GCA_934725835.1 of uncultured Odoribacter sp. Classification (GTDB taxonomy): domain Bacteria; phylum Bacteroidota; class Bacteroidia; order Bacteroidales; family Marinifilaceae; genus Odoribacter. Next base: position 5,041 of record CAKVCR010000001.1, on the reverse strand, counting down.
CCATTTTGCTAAAAAGATTTGAGCGGTGTATGGTAGGTAAATCCTACCACACCGTAAAAATAAATTATAATCAAACAAAAATAAAGGAGAATACACAATGAAATTATTCAAAAACAAGAAAACAGGGAAAATGTATGTAACACTTTCAGAGGAAAAAGATTGTCTGGTTGGATTTGATGGAATTCCGTATACAGGATCTTCGGATGATGTTGAGGAAGTTTCGACAACGGCATCAGCACAGAATTTTCGCAGATTACATATTGTTGAAGAGACTTTTTCTGCTGGTTGCGATAAGGATTGGCACTTAAAGGATATTCTGTATGTGCCGGTTGACGGAAAAGATGTGGCGTTCCGTGTAGAACATATCTCAGATGAAAAGGTTTACTTTGTGGCGATTGATGCGGTTGGAGAGTCTAGTATGACCAACATGAATGATTATCTGGATGCTTACTTAGCAAAGATGCCGGAAAGCCTTGTAAATATCATGTGCGAAATGGAGCATTGCGCTGACGGAAATCTGGTTCGCAGAAGTAAACTGACACTGTTATCAAGAAAGAATGTAAAAGACAGTGAATTCAAGTATGATTTGAATGGTGCGGATGATATTCTCTTCGATGGATTACAGACGGAAGCTGAACGTTGCAAGAACCTTGACGGAGAAACAGTGATTTACTGGCTTGATACACCTACCAGTTCTCCGTATGCTGGCAGCTCTACGAACTTCGTGTATGTCTACAACAACGGCAATCCGTACTACAACTACAGCGCTACTTACACGTATGCGGTTGTTCCCTGCTTCTCTATCCGCAAGCAGCAGAAGGCTGATTGTGAATAATAACACTTTTTGCATTGGACTGGCTTCGCCCAGTCCTCTAGCAAGAGATTGATGAGGTAAAAAGAAATGAAGAAAATTCGTAAAATGATTTGCATTGCAGCTATTACATTGATGGCTTGTTTCGCTTGTACGGCTTGTGGGACTACATATCAGGAAGCGGTATCAGAAGAGTACGCCACAGATGATAGTATATGGTGTATGAAGAATAAATAAAATCAGGTTTTTATTGCAAAATAAATACAATATATAGCACTTTTGGTATGATACGAATACTATATATAGTATAAAAAAGAGAGGCGATTACAATGACATTTACAGAGCTTATGTTACAAAAGTTTCCAAACGCAGATTTGCGGAATTTATTTATTGATTGTTGTCCTTGTAACTTTGGCATTGAAACAGAAATGACAAGGCTTTGCGATAATGGTCACGGATGTTTTGAGGATTGTAAAATCTGTTGGGATAGTCAAATAGTCGGGGAGTATATCACAACCAAAAAGAAAAATGTCAATAAAACTTTGGTGGCAGTATGAGTGAAAAATTTAAAATAATTAGCCAAGATTTTTATTCAATTGGAGCAAAAGGAAAAGGAGAGCGAGAAAATGAAGTTAGGAAGAATCGTAACAAGTTTATTAGAGAATGATCTGTATAAATTCAGCATGGGACAGGCAATTTATCATCAGTTCTCAGACTACAAGACAACATGGAGTTTCAAATGCCGGAATAAAGACGTACACTTTACAAAAGAAATGGTAGAAGAAATCAGAGAGCAGATTAAAGCGTATTGTGAGCTGCGGTTCACAGAAGATGAACTGAGTTATCTGGATGGTATCAAGTGGATTAAGGGATCTTATATTGATTTTCTAAGACTCTGGAAACCACGATATGAAGATTTCACAATTATAGATGATGCAGAATGTGGTCTTGCCATTGAAACCGCCGGTACATGGCTCAATACTTCTATGTACGAAATCCCGACACTTGCTATTGTAAATGAAGTGTATTTTAGGATGCAGTATGACTATGACGAACTGTTAAGCAGCTTCAAGGAAAGACTGGATGACAAATATGCAAATCTTCGCAATGGTCATTGGTATTGTGGCACATTTTCAGAGTTTGGACTTCGCCGGAGATTATCTGCAGAAGCACAGGAACTTGTTGTTGAGAAGTTTTCACACCTGAATGATACGGCGCATTGTGCATCAAGATTTATTGGAACTTCAAACGTATTTCTTGCGAAAAAATACGGAGTTACGCCGGTTGGAACGATGGCGCACGAATGGATTATGTGTGTAGGACAGGGAAATCACAAGCACAATCCGGCATATTCTAATTGGTATGCACTTGACGCATGGGTTAGGGAATATGGAGTTTTGAACGGTACAGCACTGACAGATACAATTACAACCGACTGTTTCTTGGAAGATTTCCAACTTACATTCGCAACACTGTTTTCTGGTGTTCGTCATGATTCGGGTGATCCGTTGGTATGGGGCGAGAAGATGATTAAGCACTATGAGAAACTGGGAATTGATACAAAGACGAAAACGTTGCTTTTCTCTGATTCACTGGATTTTGAGAGAGCAGATAAGATTTGCCGACATTTCTCAAAGAAAGCAAAGGTCGCATTCGGAATTGGCACATACTTATCAAATGATACTTGCGTAAGTCCGCTCAATATCGTCATGAAGACTACAAAATGCAACGGTCAGGATGTGGCTAAAATTTCCGATGTTGAAGGAAAGGGAATGTGTAAGAATCCAGAGTATGTGGATTATTTGAAAAGATCAATTGATTGGAGAATGAATCAAAAAAAGATTTTACTTAACCGTTTCGTTGGATATTTGGAAGATAATGGTGAAGTTGTTTATCATAGCTGTAATAGCGGAAAAAGAATATAAGAAAGGAAATAGTTGATAATGGATTTCAATGCAAAAGAAGTAAAAGATAGATGCGTAAAATGGATTAGAGAATGGTTTGAGGAAAATGGGGATCGTTGCAAAGCTGTAATTGGAATCAGCGGAGGTGTTGATTCTTCTGTGGTAGCTGCATTATGTGTAGAAGCATTAGGAAAAGAGAGAGTATACGGCGTGTTAATGCCACAGAATAGTCAGGATGACATTGATTATTCTTATGAGTTATGCGAACATCTGGGAATTGAACATTGTGTTATTGATATTGGCAATACCGTAGAAGATATGCTGACTCTTATGTATATCAGAAGTGGAATCAAAGTTTCTAATCAGACAGAAATAAATATTCCAGCTAGAGTAAGAATGGTAATGCTCTATGCAATTTCTCAGTCGATTGACGGGCGTGTTGCAAATACATGTAATCTGTCTGAGAATTATGTAGGGTACAGTACAAAATATGGAGATGCAGCAGGGGACTTTTCACCACTGGAATCACTGACAAAAACAGAAGTAAAAGCGATCGGTAAAGAGCTTGGACTGCCGGAACGACTGGTTAATAAAGTCCCTACAGATGGTTTGTGCGGAAAAACTGATGAAGAAAATTTTGGATTTTCGTATGATATGTTGGACGAATATATTAGAACAGGAAAGATTGATGATCTTCCAAAACAGCGTAATATCGAATGTTTACATATGATGAATGAATTTAAAATGAAACCAATGGCACATTTTGAATATATGGAAGAAAATTGAAAGGAATACAATTATGGGTAAGACAATAGCAGCAGAAAAACTTACAAATGAAAAGTTTCTGAATCTGTATAAAGTTCATGCAGAAACAGAGTCAGGAGATCAGATTGGATATTTGGTTGCTTCCAGAGCAAAAGAAGTTGATGGACTAAAAGCGGTAAATCATGATGACAAAGTGGATGCTGTGGCAATTTGTGCATTGACAGAAGACGATAAAATGGTGCTGATTCGACAGTACAGATATGCAATCGGTAACTATATCTATGAACTTCCGGCTGGACTTGTTGACGATGGAGAAAGCGTTTGTGATGCAGCAATAAGAGAAATGCATGAGGAAACAGGGCTGACACTTGAAATCACAGATTTGCCGATTGGAAATAAGGGCGGTTATTCAAGTGCCGGAATGACTGACGAAACTTGCACACTTGTAGTAGGCAAGGTAACTGGCGAAATTTCCGATAAATACAAAGAAGCGTCAGAAGAAATCGAAGTATTACTTGTAGATAAAAAAGAAGCAGTACGTATCTTAAAAGAAGAGAACGTATGTATCAGATTAGCTCTTGTGCTTATGATGTTTATACATGAATAGGAGGGCGTTATGACAATACATGAGAAAGGAAAAGAGCGTGACTATGAGAAGAAACGCACGATTGCCAACGTAATTGTTATCCTGGTTGCCTTAGTATTACTTGCTATTGTCTTAGTGGTGGCAGTAAAAAAGTCCAACCAAACAGAAAAGAGTGTCACAAAATCAGATCCAGAGCCACTTGTCATTGAAAAATCAATCCCAAAAGATAACGATTCATCATTTGAGTCGGATTCTGAGAGTGTGAAGAAATTTCAAGACAAATATTCTATGGACTGGGGTTTTGTAGATGCTCAGTATCTATTAAAAATAGCAGAATATCATGGTGGAACAAAAGAAGAACGTGCATATACAATTCTTGTAACACTAAATAAAGTATTTGAAGAACGTAGATCCATACAAGATATAGTTCTTGAAGAGCTGTATGATAATGATGGACTGGAATCAGATGACTTTGAAAAAATTGTTGCAACAGATGCAACGAAAGAAGCATTAAAGATGATAGTGTATGATCGGTTCGATAATAGTGCTGGATCTACAGAATACAAAGAATTTTATAATTAAACCATAATAAATGGTTGACAAATTAAGAAAAGATGATATACTATAATCAGAAACGAGGTGATATGAAATGTCAGGCACAAACTTGAATCGGATTAAAAACAAGCGTATGCAGAAAAATAACACTTCTGGTGTTACCGGCGTTTCTTTTCATTCAGGAATGGGACAATGGTATGCAAGAATCTCTTTTAAAGGGAAAACGTATAGCTTGGGTTATTTTGATGAACTCGATGATGCGGTTAAAGCCAGGAGAGATGCGGAAAAGAAGTTACATGATGGTTTCATATCTCAAATAAGCCATAATAAAGTTATAGAAGTGTAAAGGAGAAAAAGATGATTAAACAGTTAATCCAGACAAAAACAAAAGTATTAAGCTCAAATACCGTTATTGATTGT